>JAUMBX010000114.1:0-6454 GCA_032119515.1 Steroidobacteraceae bacterium
GGCAGACCATTCCTCGGGTGAGGGCGTATCGAGGGTGAGCGCGTGCACCTCCCCGCCCATGGCCGCACCGACGGCGGCATAGACCAATTGATGACGCTTGAGGGTCCTCAGGCCCGCAAACTGGGGTGCCACGACCAGGGCCTCGAAGTGGACGTCATCGCCCGAGCGCACCTCCACCTGCGCACCGGGCAGGCTGGCCAGGATCCGACGTCTGAGTTCATCCGCAGTCATGACAGTGTCCTCGGCGAGGCAGGCGCGCATGGTAGCAAAGGCCGCCGGTGTATGATCGAACCCATGGATCGCGAGGCCGATGACGCACGCTGGCTGGCCGCGGGGAAGAAAGCCCTGGCGGTGGAGGCCGACGCCATTGCAGCGGTGGCCGGCCGTCTGGGGGGGGAATTCGCCCGGGCCGGGCAACTGTGCCTCACCTGTCGCGGCCGCGTGGTGGTGACGGGCATGGGCAAATCCGGACACGTGGCCGGCAAGATCGCCGCCACCCTGGCCAGCACCGGCACGCCTGCGTTTTTCATGCACCCTGCCGAGGCCAGTCATGGCGACCTCGGCATGATCACCCGCGACGACCTGGTACTGGCCCTGTCGAATTCCGGTGAAACCGGCGAGGTGCTGATCCTGCTCCCGCTGCTCAGGCGACTCGGCGTGGGGCTGATTGCCATGACCGGCAAGCCGGCCTCGACGCTGGCCCGGGAGGCCACCGTGCACCTCGACGTGCGGGTGCCGGCAGAGGCCTGCCCCCTTAACCTGGCACCGACGGCGAGCACCACCGCCATGCTGGCCGTGGGCGACGCGCTGGCGGTCGCCCTGCTCGAGGCCCGCGGCTTTACCGAGGAGGACTTCGCCCTGTCGCATCCGGGCGGCGCGCTGGGCCGCCGGCTGCTGCTCAGGGTCTCGGACGTGATGCACGCCGGCGAGGCCCTGCCCTCCGTCACCGAGGACACTTCACTGTCGGCCGGATTGCTCGAGATGAGCCGCAAGGGCCTCGGCATGACGGCAGTCACCACGGCGAACGGAAAACTGGCCGGCGTATTCACCGATGGCGACCTGCGCCGCGCTCTGGACCGGCAGGTCGACGTGCATCGGGCGCGCATGGCAGACGTGATGACCCGCCGGCCGCGGACGGTCGGCGCGGAGGCCCTGGCGGCCGAGGCCCTCAAGCTCATGGAGGACCATCGCATCACCGCTCTCCTGGTGGTGGACGACCATGAGCGGCTGGTCGGGGCACTCAACGTGCAGGACCTGCTGCGGGCAGGCGTGTTATGAAACTGCCAGCCGGACTCGATGCCGCCCTCGCCGCCCGCATCCGTCTGCTGGTGCTCGACGTGGATGGCGTGATGACCGACGGACGCCTGTGGTTCGGGCCCACCGGCGAGGCGCTCAAGGTCTTTCACGTACGCGACGGCTACGGGATCAAGGCCGTGCAGAAGGCGGGCATCGAAGTGGCCGTCATTTCGGGCCGCTCCAGTGCAGCGGTGGCCGAGCGCCTGACCGAACTCGGCGTCAGGCACGTGTTGCAAGGCGTCGAGGACAAGGGCCCCGCCCTGGTCCGGCTGCTGGAACAGACCGCCCTCGCGGCGGCCGATTGCGCCTGCCTGGTGGACGACCTGCCCGATCTCCCGTTGATGCGCGGCGTGGGACTGCCGGTGGCAGTGGCCGATGCGCACCCCGCCGTCCTGGCCGAGGCTGCCTGGGTCACCCGGACGCCCGGTGGCCACGGCGCCGTAAGGGAACTCTGTGACGTGCTGCTTGCCGCGAGGGGCCAGCCGTGACGGCCGCCAGGCTGGCGGCACCCGTCGCCTTGCTGGGCCTCCTCGCCTGGCTGGCGTGGCAGGTTCGGGACCGGCAGGCGGACGCTGCCGATGAGCGCCTGACCGGCCAGTCCGCCGGTTACTACCTGTCGGGTGCGCGACTGACCGAATACGATGAGGACGGCTCCGTTCGCCTGAGCCTCTCCGCCGCACGGGCCAGCCAGGCCGAGCCTGGCGGACGGGTGGAGTTCAGCACGGTCGCCGTGAAGTTCTCGGGCGGCACTGGCGGCCCCTGGTCACTCGACGCAGATCGGGGCTGGGCCTGGCCGGACACCGAGCGGGTGGAACTGGAGGGCAACGTGGTGATGCAGAGCCTCCGCCAACCGCTGGCCCGCGCGGCCACCGTGCGGACTCCGCGACTCACCCTGCTGGTCGCCGAGCGACTCGCCACCAGCGATGCGCCGGTGAGCCTGGATTTCGGCCGCCATCAGCTCGATGCCATCGGGCTGCGGGCCGACCTCGATCGCGAAACCCTTCGTCTGGACAGCAAGGTCAATGGTCGCTTCACGCCTTAGCCACGTCCTGGTCATGCTCTGCCTGGCAGTGCCCGTGGCGGCCGAGCCGGCCGCGCAGAGCGTCCTGCCCATCACCGTCGAGGCCGCCGGTAGCGACTTCGATTACAAGAACGGCCGGGTGGTTCTCAGGCAGGTCACCATCGTCCAGGGCGATACGCAGGTCCGCGCGGGCCAGGCCACGGCCACCGGGCTCGAGTTCGAGAACAGCAGCTGGCTGTTCGAGGGCGAGGTCTCGATCGAGGCACCGGAGGGCTCGCTGGCCAGCGACACGGCGAGCGTCCGGTTCCTCGACAACACCATCCAGCGGGCCGAGGTAGAAGGAACACCGGCGCGCTTCGAGCGCAAGGACGAGACCCGCACGGTCAACGGTCGCGCCGCCCGCATCGACTACGACCTGGTGGCCGGCACCGTCCGGCTGTCCGGCGAAGCCTGGATCTCCGACGGCGAGAACGAGATCGTCGGCAGCGCGCTGGTCTACAGCATCAGCGAACAGCGCGTGCTGGCCGAGGCCGCCGAGCAGGGCGGACAACCCGTGCGCATCACCATCCAGCCGCGCAGCCTCGAGGAGCCGCGACCATGAGCCAACTGGTCGCCGAGGGGCTCCGCAAGCGCTATCGGCGCCGCGAGGTGGTGCGCGACATCAGCCTGAGCGTCGCAGCCGGCGAAGTCACCGGCCTGCTCGGACCCAACGGTGCCGGCAAGACCACCGCTTTCTACATGATCGTGGGCCTGGTGCCCGCCGACGGTGGCCGTATCGAACTGGATGGCCAGGACGTCACGCGCCTGCCCATGCACGAGCGGGCCCGCCAGGGACTCGGCTATCTGCCTCAGGAAGCCTCGGTCTTCCGCCGCCTCTCGGTGGCGGACAACCTGCTGGCCATCCTCGAGACCCGACCCGGCCTGAAGCGCGAGGAACGGGGGCGCCGGCTGGAAGCGCTGCTCGATGAACTGAACATCGGCCACGTCCGCGACACGCTGGGCATGAGCCTCTCCGGCGGCGAGCGCCGGCGGGTGGAAATCGCCAGGGCCCTGGCGGCCGAACCGCGCTTCATGCTGCTGGACGAACCCTTCGCCGGCGTCGACCCGCTCGCGGTGGGCGACATCCAGCGCATCGTGCGCCAGCTAGCGGAACGCGGGATCGGGGTACTGATCACCGACCACAGCGTGCGCGAGACGCTCGGGATCTGCAGCAAGGCCTTCATCGTGGCCGAGGGCAGCGTACTGGCATCCGGCACGCCCGCAGAAGTCCTGGCCGATCCCAGGGTGAGGGAGGTCTACCTGGGAGAGGACTTCCGGCTTTGATGAACAGGCCAGCGCTCCAGTTGCGGCTGGGTCAGCAGCTGCGGATGACGCCCCAGCTGCAGCAGGCCATCCGGCTCCTCCAGCTATCCATTCCCGACCTGCGGGACGAACTCACCCAGCTGCTGGAGTCGAACGTCATGCTCGAGGTGCTGGACGAGCCCGACGATCGCGAGGATCCCTCGACCGACGCCATCGAGCCGGCGGCCGAGGTCGAGGTGGAGGCCGGCGACGACTGGCCGGAACCAACTGCCACCGATGCCGAGCCCGGCCGGTCGGCGAGTGGCGAGGACAGGCTGCTGGACATCGAGGACCCCTTCGGCAGCAGCCTGGTGGACCACCTGACCTGGCAGCTGGAACTCGCGGGCCTCGAACCCCGGCAGCTCGCGCTCGCCATGGCCATCGCGGAATCGGTGAACGAGGACGGCTACCTCGAGGAAGGGCTGGCGAGCCTCGGCGCGCCGTGGGGTGCCGACGCCACCGAAATGGAAGCGGCCCTCGGCGTCGTGCAGCAGCTCGATCCGACCGGGGTCGGCGCGCGCTCGGTGGCCGAGTGCATCACCCTGCAGCTGGCCCAGCTGAAAACCGGCACTCCGGGCCTGGCGCTGGCGCTGCGAGTGGCGGGGGAACACCTGGAATCGGTGGCCGCCATGCCGGTCCCCCAGTTGGCCAGGCAACTCGGCTGCACAGCAGCGCAACTGGAGAATGCGCTGCTGCTGGTGCGCGCGTGCCATCCCCGGCCGGGGACGGCCCTGGGGCGCAACCGCACCGAGTACGTGGTGCCGGATGTCTTCGTGAGGCGAACAACCCGCGGGTGGGCCGTGGACCTGAACGGCGCCTCGCTGCCGAGGCTTGGCATCAACCAGGCCTACGCGGGGGCGCTGGGCAGGGGCGAGGAGCACTCGCAGCTCAAGGCCCAGGTCCAGGAGGCGCGCTGGCTGCTCAAGAGCCTGGAAATCCGCAATGAGACCCTCCTGAAGGTGGCCAGGGCCATCGTGCGTCGGCAGGCCGGCTTTCTGGACCAGGGCGACGAGGCCATGGTGCCGCTGGTGCTCAGGGAGATCGCGGATGAAGTCGAACTCCATGAATCGACAGTCAGCCGGGTCACCGCCGGTAAGTACATGCATACCCCCAGGGGGGTACTGGAGTTCCGCCACTTCTTCTCCAGCAGCGTGGCCGGCGACGCCGGCAGCGTGTCCTCGACGGCCATCCGTGCGAAAATCCGCAAGCTGATCGGGAGCGAGGATCCCGGCCAGCCGCTGTCGGATGCCAGGCTCGCCGAGCTGCTCTCCGGGGACGGGGTTCAGGTGGCGAGACGGACCGTGGCGAAGTACCGGGAAGAATTGGCCATCCCGACCTCGGCGGAGAGGCGTCGCATCGCCCCTCGCTGAGCGGGGCACAGCAGCGGGAGTAGCCTGGGTGGAGCTGGTCGTCGTCAGCGGGCTTTCGGGCTCCGGCAAGAGCGCAGCCCTCGACATGCTCGAGGACCTTGGCTGGTATTGCGTGCACAACATCCCGGCCGCCGTACTGATGGATGTCGTGAGCTATGCCCTGCGCGACGACCCCCCCGTGTACCGCAGGCTTGCCGTGGGCCTCGATTCGCGGGATCAGCAAAGCGGCCTGTGCGCCCTGCCCAAGAAGCTGATGGAACTGCGCGAGAGCGGGCTCGATGCGCGCCTGGTGTACCTCCATGCGGACGACCGCACCCTGACCCGGCGCTTCGCAGAGACCCGCCGCCGTCATCCCCTGACCAACGCGAACACCACGCTGGTCGAGGCCCTCGCCGCCGAGCGTGAACTGATGATGCCGCTGGCCCGGACCGCCGACCTCATCATCGACACCTCGACCCTGGGCCTGCACGACCTCCGCGAGGCCATTCGCCAGCGCATGGACAAGAACCGTGACGGGGGACTGTCGGTAGTCTTCCTGTCCTTCGGCTACAAGGGTGGACTCCCTGGGGAAGCCGACTTCGTCTTCGACGTGCGCACCCTGCCCAATCCGTATTGGGAGCCGGCCCTGCGCGAACTCAGCGGGCGCGACCCGGGGGTGGTTGCCTACCTCGATGCCGCCGAGGAGGTCTCGGCCATGGCCGACGACATCGCCAGCTTCGTGGCCCGTCGCATCCCCGAGTACCGGGCCAATAACCGGGCCTACCTGACCGTCGCCATCGGGTGCACGGGCGGGCAGCATCGCTCGGTCTACCTGACCGAACGCCTGGCCAGGCATTTTGCCGGGCACCGGCCGCCGGTCCTCGTCCGGCACACCGCCCTGAAGTCGTGAACGAAACCAGACAGGACCTGCGGGCAGAGCGCGCAGCCCGGCTGGCCACGCTGCGTGGCGCGCTGTCGGCCGGTGCGCTGCGTGGCGCCGAGCGCATGATCAACGCCCTGCACCCGGCGGAAATTGCCCGGCTGCTCGAATCCTTGCCGCCTACCCAGCGCGAACTCGCCTGGGAGCTGGTGGATCATGAGCTGGACGGCGACGTGCTGGTCGAGCTGTCGGAGGAAGTGCGCGCCGAGCTGATCCGGGAGATGGACCCGCAGGAGATCGTCGAGGCCGCCGAGGGTCTGGATCTCGACGACCTGGCCGACCTGCTGGGCGAGCTCCCGGAAGCCCTCACCCGGCAGGTCCTGCATTCGATGGACCAGCAGGACCGGGTGCGCCTCACCGCAGTGTTGAGCTACGCCGAGGACAGCGCTGGCGGGCTGATGAACACCGACTCCAGGAAACCCTGGAGGTCGATGGCGTCAGCGCGGTCCGACGCCGGCACCGCAGCCAGCAGGCGGAAAATTGGCGTCCAGCCAGCTGACAGCCGCT
>JAUMBX010000115.1:0-1630 GCA_032119515.1 Steroidobacteraceae bacterium
CGGAGGTGGCGAGCTTGTGCCTCAGCAGGCTCTTGGGCGTCATCACGACCAGTGGCTTGCGCAAGCCGCGCAGGATCTGCCGCCTGAGCATGTGGAAGACCTGGGCCGGGGTGGACGGCACGCAGACCTGGATGTTCATTTCCGCAGAGAGCTGCAGGAAACGCTCCAGGCGAGCCGAGCTGTGTTCAGGCCCCTGCCCCTCGTAGCCATGCGGGAGCAGCAGGGTGAGGCCGGAAATCCGTCCCCACTTGGATTCACCCGAGGTAATGAACTGGTCGATGATGACCTGGGCCCCGTTGGCAAAATCGCCAAACTGGGCCTCCCAGATCACCAGGCTGCCCGGATCGGTGGTCGAGTATCCGTACTCGAAGCCCAGTACGGCTTCCTCCGACAATACCGAGTCGATGACGTTGAAGCGTGGCTGGGCATCGAACAGGTTGGCCAGCGGCACGTAGCGCCGCGCCGTGGACTGCTCATGCAGCACGGCATGGCGATGAAAGAAGGTGCCTCGCCCCGCATCCTGGCCGGAAATCCGGATAGGAAAGCCGTCGCGCAGCAGGGTGGCGTAGGCAAGGGTCTCGGCGGCACCCCAGTCGAGGCTCGACTCGCCCTCGAACATCCGGCGGCGATCCTCCACGACCCTGGCCACCCTGGGGTGCAGGGTGAAACCTGCGGGCAATTCGGATAGCTTGGCACCGATCTCCCGGAGCGCGGCCGCAGGCACACCCGATTCTGCCTGCTCCGCGGGATCTGCAGCCAGATGCCGGGTCCAGTCCACGGTGAAGCGATTGCCGGAGGTCCCGACGAAGGCCCGGGCCTGAGGCAAGCCCTGTTCGAGGCCCGATCGATAGCGCTGAACCATGTCGGCGACGAAGGTCGCATCGACCACCCCGGCAGAAACCAGGCTGTCGGCATACAGTTGGCGCACGGTCGCATGCTGGCGGATGACCTGGTACATCAGCGGCTGCGTCGCTGCCGGCTCATCCGCCTCGTTGTGGCCATGACGCCGGTAGCAGACCAGGTCGATGACCACATCCTTGTGGAAGCGCTGGCGATATTCCAGAGCCAGACGCCCGACGAAGACCACCGCCTCGGGGTCGTCCGCATTCACGTGGAAAATGGGCGCCTCTATCATCTTGGCGACGTCGCTGCAGTAGAGCGTGGAGCGGGCATCGCGCGGCTCACTGGTGGTGAAGCCGACCTGATTGTTGATGATCAGGTGCAGCGTGCCGCCGGTACTGTAGAAGCGCGCCTGCGACAACTGCAGGGTTTCCATCACCACGCCCTGACCGGCAAAGGCCGCATCACCGTGGATGAGCATCGGTACGACGCTGGATCCCACCTTGTCGCTGCGCCGGTCCTGGCGCGCCCTGACCGAGCCCTCCACCACGGGATTGACCACCTCGAGGTGAGACGGGTTGAAGGCGAGCGCCGTGTGCACGTTGCCGCCCGGGGTCTTGAGATCGGCCGAAAATCCCTTGTGATACTTGACGTCGCCTGAACCCTTCAAGGCGGTCGTGTCGTAATTGCCCTCGAACTCGGAAAACAGCTCGGCCGGCGACTTGCCCAGCACGTTGACCAGCACGTTCAGGCGCCCGCGGTGGGCCATGCCGATGACGATCTCCTCGAC
>JAUMBX010000116.1:0-4898 GCA_032119515.1 Steroidobacteraceae bacterium
CCATTTCCATCTGGCTGTTGACGCCCTGCGCGCGAAGGATGACCAACCTCGGCCGCGCGCCAGTCACCACGGCCGGGGCCGACAGTTGCTGTTCCGGGTCGAAGGTGAGCTGCCAGTCGAGACGCGGGCGTCCCGGCTGCCGTCGGCTCTCGCGTTCCTCGTCGGCGCAGGCGGGATCGTCGCGCAGGCGCTGCATGCGCCAGCTGGTGTCCGACCACGCATCACGCAGTGCATCGAGCGAGGCGCGCAGGGCCACCCTGCCACCCATGCCGACCTCCACCTGGCGATCCGGCGCCGGCCTGCCGATGGGCCGGCTGCAGTCGCCGAGTCCGTGCGCCGCGAGGGTGGCCAGCACGGCATCCAGGCGACCGGACGGCACCTGCAGCACCGCCCCGAGCTCCTCGCTGAAAAGCGTGGCAGCAGGATTGCTGGTAGGGGCGAGGTCGATCCGCAGGCCACAGTCGCCGGCGAAGGCCATCTCGAGTACGGTGACCATCAGGCCCCCGTCGGAGCGGTCGTGATACGCCAGCAGGTCGTGGCGATCGGCGAGCTCGCGGACGGCAGCGAACAGGCCGGCCAGCAGCCCAGGATCATCGAGGTCCGGCACCCGCTCGCCAAGCCGGCCGTGGACCTGCGCCAGCGCTGAGCCGCCCAGCCGGTCCTTTCCTCGGCCGAGGTCGACCAGCACCAGGACCGTCTCGCCGGACTCGCGCACCAGCGCAGGCGTGAGGCTCTTGCGCACGTCGGCCACCGGCGCAAAGGCGGTCACCACCAGCGACACCGGGGAGACCACCCGACGTGGTACCGCCTCTTCCTGCCAGCCGGCGCGCATGGACAGGGAGTCCTTGCCGACCGGGATGGCGATACCGAGTGCGGGGCAGAGTTCTTCGCCCACCGCGCGCACGGTGTCGAACAGCGCGGCGTCCTCGCCGGGTTCACCGCAGGCGGCCATCCAGTTGGCCGACAGGCGGATGTCCTGCAGGCGGCGTATATCGGCCGCCATGAGGTTGGTGACCGCCTCGGCCACCGCCATGCGGCCAGAGGCCGGGGCGTCCAGCAGGGCCAGCGGCGTCCGCTCCCCCATGGCCATGGCCTCGCCCGCGTGGCCCTTGAAATCCGCCAGGGTGACCGCGACGTCGGCGACCGGCACCTGCCAGCGGCCGACCATCTGGTCACGACTGCTCAGGCCACCGACCGTCCGGTCGCCGATGGTGACCAGGAAGCCCTTATCGCCTACCGAGGGCAGGTGCAGCACCCGCTCCAGCGCCTCGGCCAGGTCGAGGCCGGCGCCGTCGAAGTCGTCGCCAACCCGGCTGATCCTCTCGACCGTGCGCAGCATCCGGGGCGGCTTGCCGAGCAGCAGGTCGATGGACAACTCGACCGGCGGCTGGCTGCTCTCTGCGTCCTCCACCCGCAGGATGCCATCGCCCGTGGTCTTGCCGATCACCGCATAGGGGCAGCGCTCCCGACGGCACAGCGCCTCGAACATCGGCAGGCTGGACGGGGCAATGGCCAGCACGTAGCGCTCCTGCGCCTCGTTGCACCAGACTTCCAGCGGGGTCATCCCGGGCTCGTCGTTCGGGATGGCCCTGAGGTCGATGAGCCCGCCGCGATCGCTGTGGGCGACGGCTTCGGGCACGGCATTGGACAGGCCGCCGGCGCCCACATCGTGGATCAGCAGGATGGGGTTATCCGGACCCAGCGACGCGCAGACATCGATGACTTCCTGGGCCCGGCGCTGGACCTCCGGGTTGCCGCGCTGAACCGAGGCAAAATCAAGCTCCAGGGAACTGGCCCCGCTGCCCAGCGAGGACGCCGCGCCCCCACCGAGGCCGATCAGCATGGCCGGCCCACCCAGCACCAGCACCAGCGCCCCCTCAGGCACCTCGGACTTCTCGACGTGCTGGCGACGCAGGTTGCCGAGGCCTCCTGCGATCATGATGGGCTTGTGGTACCCACGCCGCGTGGCCGGCGGATCCCAGGGCGTTCCCAATTCGAGGGTCCGGAAATAGCCAGCCAGCCCCGGGCGACCGAACTCGTTGTTGAAGGCGGCTGCACCGATCGGCCCCTCCAGCATGATGTCCAGCGCGGAGGCCATGTGGCCGGGCCTCGCGGGCGGCAATTCCCAGGGCTGCGGCGCCCCGGGCAGGTGCAGGTTGGAGACCGAGAAGCCCACCAGCCCGGCCTTGGGCCGACCTCCCCGGCCAGTGGCGCCCTCGTCACGAATCTCGCCCCCGGCCCCCGTGGCGGCACCCGGGAAGGGTGAGATGGCGGTGGGATGGTTGTGCGTCTCCACCTTGGCCAGGATGTCGATCGGCTCTTCCGTGTAGCCATACTCCCGGGTGATCGGGTCTGCAGCCCAGCGCGACCCGACCGGTCCGGCGAGGACGGCCGCATTGTCCTTGTAGGCCGACAGCACGCCTTCCGGGCTGCAGGCGTGGGTGTGACGGATCATGGCAAACAGGCTGCGGCCCTGCGGCTCGCCGTCGATCACCCAGTCGGCGTTGAAGATCTTGTGCCGGCAGTGCTCGCTGTTGGCCTGCGCAAACATCATGATTTCCGCATCGGTCGGATCCCGGGCCAGCCTGGCATAGGCCTGGTGCAGGTAGTCGATTTCATCCCCGGACAGCGCCAGCCCCATGCGCGCGTTGGCCTCGACCAGCGCCTGCCTGCCAAGAGCTGCCAGCGGAATGAGCGTGAGGGGACCCGGCTGATGGACGACAAACAGGGCATCCGCCGCCTCGGGCGATTCCAGCACGGTCTCGATCATGCGGTCGTGCAAGGCTGCGGCGATGGCCTCATGGTGCGCCCGGAACGCCTCCACCGGGACTTGCAGCCTGAACTCCACGCCGCGCTCGATTCGGCGGACCGTGGGAAACTCACAGACCCTCGCAATGTCGGTCGCCTTGGAGCTCCACGGCGAGATGGTGCCGAGGCGAGGCACGACCACGAGGCAGGGATCGGCAACCGGCCAGTCGGGAACCATATGCTCGCCCAGCAACTGGCCGAGGCGCTCGCGCTCAGCCTCAGGCAGCGCCCTGCCGAGGTGGACGAAGTGTACGAAGCGGGAGCGGAAGCCCGTCAGGCCGGGTGCTGCCACGGAGAGCCGGGCCAGCAGTCGCTCGCGACGGAATTCGGAGTGCGCCGCGGCACCCGGCAGGCGAAGGATCATCGAGGCCCCGCCAGCCGGCCCGTTGGCCTGCCAAGACATGCCTAGCGCTTGGGACCCGGATCGCCGGCGGGGAAGGCCGGCATCGGGAACTGGGCGACGTTAGCTCCCTCATAGGGACTGATCTTGCTGACGCCCTGCTTGCGAACTTCGTCGATCCGGACGATGGAATGCATGGGGATGTAGGTTCTCTTGACCCCGGCGAACTCCGACTTGATGCGCTCCTCGCCCGGGTCGACCACCACGGTGCTACGCTCGCCGAAGACCAGTTCCTCGACCTCGACGAAACCGAACAGCTCGCCGTGGCTCACCTTGCGGGCGTAGACCTCGTACATCTTGCCCTGGCTGACGAACAGGACCTTGAAAATGTGACTTGTTGCCATGCTAGGGGGTGGAAATGCTTGGGTACACTTCCCTGATAGTATAGCCGCTCGACTCTCCGTTGCGGCATGGAATCCAGATGGCCTTGAGGCTCAGTATCGTCAGGGGCGACGTCGCCGGCAGCGACAACGAACGCAGCTGGACCTGCGAGGGCAGCATCGGCAGGATCGGCCGCTCCGGCCAGAGCGACTGGGTGCTGGTGGATCCGGGTCGTTTCATCTCCAGCCAGCACGCCCGGGTGGAGCTCGAGGACGGCCACTGGTGGGTCATCGACACCAGCACCAACGGCACCTACATCAACCTGGCAGACGAGCCCTTGGGCAAGGGCACCCGGCATCGCCTCGCGACCGGCGATACGGTGCGCATGGGCTCGCTCGAGCTGGCAGTCGAAATCCTCGAGGACGAGCTGGCCCAGACCGGCCTGCACCTGCCACGCTTCGACCTGAGCCACTCCCTCAGCCAGGAACTCGACCTGGCCGAGGTGGCGCTCGACCAGTCCGTCGAGGTCCGCGCCCTGCTGGAAAACAGCATGATCAGCCAGGCTCCGCCGGGCCTGGAGGCGTCCCTGCGGATGGACGAGGCACCCTCCCTGCCGCCCGCTTCCGCCCCCACCGGCGGGGGCAACGAAATGGCAGCCTTCTTCCGCGGGATCGGCATCGATCCGGCCAAGCTCGACCCCGCCAAGCGACAGGCCATCCTCCGCGAGGCTGGCGAGGCCATGCGCGAGTTCATGCTCGGCCTGATGGAACTGTCGAGGATGCGAGCCGACTTCACCCGCGACATGGGCATCGCCGGCAGCTCGCGCGAGCGAGAGTTGACCAGCCCGCTGATGCAGGTCCGCGGCGTCGAGGACGCGCTGCTGAACATGCTGACGGCAGGCCAGGCCCGCGAGGCCGTGGACGAGATCCGCAGCCAGTTCGCCAAATCCCGGCATCACCAGCAGGCCATCATGGTGGCGGCGAGAGAGGCGCTCTCCGTGCTGCTGTCGAACCTTGATCCCGAGGAACTGCAGTCGCAGATGAGTGGCGCCACCCGTAGCGCCGCCACCCAGGAAGCCCAGGCCAAGTACTGGGTGATGTACAAGGAAACGTTCCAGTCACTGACTGAACCCGGCAAGGAAGGCCTGCCGACCGTGTTCCATGAGAGCTTCGTGCGTTTCTACCAGTCCATGGCCAAGGGCGGTGCCGCGGCGGTCAGTCGCTTCGACGAGGAGTGACGGGCGGGAGCTGCCGGGACTGAAGGACGGCAGTCAGCTTGCGATGCATGGATAGTGACTAGCGAGTCGGGGGCAGCGCAGACGACGCCCACTTGACCCTGACTGAGTACAAGCAGTCGCTCGAGACGGCTG
>JAUMBX010000117.1:0-2781 GCA_032119515.1 Steroidobacteraceae bacterium
GATCAGGAAAGTGAGGTCATTCATGTCAGGTCATCCCCTGCTCCCCGCCGCGCCGGTCACCCTGGCCCTGTTGCCCTTGCGCGACGTCGTGGTGTTCCCGCACATGGTCATCCCGTTGTTCGTGGGGCGGCCCAAGTCGATCAAGGCGCTCGAGGCGGCGATGGAGTCCGGACGGCAGATCATGCTGGTGGCCCAGAAGGCCGCCGGCAAGGACGAGCCCAAGCCTGAGGACATGTTCGAGGTCGGTTGTGTGTCGAGCATCCTGCAGATGCTGAAGTTGCCAGATGGCACCGTGAAGGTGCTGGTCGAGGGGATTCAGCGTGCGACCACCCAGCGTGTGCGAGACGAAGGCGAGTTCTTCGTCGGCGACGTGACCCCGGTAGCGCCGCAGGGTGAAGGCAATCCCGAGATCGAGGCCCTGCGCCGCGCAGTGACGCAGCAGTTCGACCAGTACGTCAAGCTCAACAAGAAGATCCCCCCGGAGATCCTGACGTCGATCGCAGGCATCGACGACCCGGGACGCTTGGCCGACACGATTGCGGCGCATCTGCCCCTGAAGCTCGAGGCCAAGCAGTCGGTGCTGGACCTCTTCCCGGTGGCCAAGCGGCTCGAGAAGCTGCTGGAGTTGCTCGAGCACGAGGTGGACATCCTGCAGGTGGAAAAGCGCATCCGCGGCCGCGTCAAGCGGCAGATGGAGAAGAGCCAGCGCGAGTACTACCTGAACGAGCAGGTCAAGGCGATCCAGAAGGAACTCGGCGACGGCGAGGAGGGCGCCGACCTCGAGGAACTCGAGAAGAAGATCAAGGCGGCGCGCATGCCCAAGGATGCCCGCAAGAAGGCCGAAGGCGAGTTGAAGAAGCTCAAGCTGATGTCGCCGATGTCCGCCGAGGCGACAGTGGTGCGCAACTACATCGACGTGCTCGTCAACCTGCCATGGTCCAAGCGCGGCAAGGTCAAGCACGATCTCGGCAACGCTGAGGCCGTGCTCAACGAAGACCATTTCGGCTTGGAGAAGGTCAAGGAACGCATCCTCGAGTACCTGGCCGTGCAGCAGCGAGTGGACAAGGTCAAGGCGCCGATCATGTGCCTGGTCGGCCCCCCGGGGGTTGGCAAGACGTCGCTGGGCCAGAGTGTGGCGCGCGCCACCGGTCGCAAGTTCGTGCGCATGGCACTGGGAGGCGTGCGTGACGAGGCTGAGATCCGCGGGCACCGCCGCACCTACATCGGCTCGATGCCGGGCAAGGTGCTCCAGAGCCTGACCAAGGTCGGCACGCGCAACCCGCTGTTCCTGCTCGACGAGATCGACAAGCTGGGCATGGATTTCCGTGGTGACCCGTCTTCGGCGCTGCTCGAGGTGTTGGACCCCGAGCAGAACCACACATTCAGCGACCACTACGTCGAAGTCGACTTCGACCTGTCGGATGTGATGTTCGTGGCCACGTCCAACTCGATGAACATCCCGCCTGCGCTGCTGGACCGGATGGAGGTGATCCGGCTGGCCGGCTACACGGAAGATGAGAAGCTCAGCATCGCGCAGCGCTATCTCCTGCCCAAGCAGCAGAAGAACAACGGGGTTCGTGAGTCCGAGATGGATCTCACGGAGGAAGCCATCCGCGCCATCATCCGCTACTACACCCGAGAAGCCGGCGTCCGCTCGCTCGAGCGGGAGATCTCCAAGATCTGCCGCAAGGTGGTCAAGGAAATCCTGTTAAAGCCTAAGTCCGGCAAGGTGACGGTCGCCCCCAAGTCCCTGGAAAAGTACCTCGGCGTGCCACGTTTCCGCTATGGTCGCGCCGACGAGCGGGATCAGATCGGTCAGGTGACTGGCCTGGCTTGGACCGAGGTGGGTGGCGAACTATTGCGCATCGAGTCGGCCCTGGTGCCGGGCAAGGGCAAGTTCACCTACACGGGCCAGTTGGGGGACGTCATGCAGGAGTCCATCCAAGCCGCCATGACGGTGGTGCGAAGCCGCGCCGAGTCCCTGGGCATAGACCCGGAATTTCACCAGAAGACGGACATCCACATCCACGTCCCGGAAGGCGCTACCCCCAAGGACGGTCCCAGTGCTGGCGTGGCCATGTGCACCGCCTTGGTTTCGGCCTTGACTCAAGTGCCGGTGCGCTCCGCCGTTGCCATGACGGGAGAGATCACCTTGCGCGGGGAGGTCTTGCCCATTGGTGGCCTCAAGGAAAAGCTGTTGGCCGCCCATCGCGGGGGCATTAAAACCGTATTGATCCCGATTGATAACAAAAAGGATCTAGCCGATATGCCCGCCAACATATTGGAAGGACTGGAGATTATTCCGGTATCCCATGCAGATGAAGTCATCACGCTCGCCCTCACCAAGGCTTTAGAGCCCATTGACTGGGTCGAACCAGAGACAGTGGCGACTGAACCGGTGGCCGGTGATGGAAAGGCTCCTGTGGGTCTGATCCGTCATTAGATGCAAAAAAAAGAGCAAAAAATACCGGAAATCCGCCCCTCAAGGCGGATTTCCTTTTGACTCCTCTAAAGCCGGCGCTTTACATGTCCCCGGCTTTCAAGGGGCCGTAATATCTTCTCTCCTTATTTGGGGGTTATCTCAGAATGAACAAGCAGGAACTCATCGCGTCGGTCGCGGATGCGACCGGCACCAACCGCAATGATGCGGGCAAGGTCGTCGAAGCCGTTTTTGACGCCATCACTGCCGCGCTCAAAGCGGGTGATGAAGTACGCCTCGTCGGCTTTGGCACCTTTGCGGTGACCAAGCGCAAGGCCTCCACCGGTCGTAACCCCCGTACG
>JAUMBX010000118.1:0-2683 GCA_032119515.1 Steroidobacteraceae bacterium
GCGGGAAGCAGTCGGCAGCGTCTATCGGGCGCTGTATTCCGATACCGGTGCCAGCTACAGCGAGGTGCAGGAGGTCCTGCCGCGCTACCTCACCCAGGAACAGGTCAGCGCGGTGCCCTTGCTGGGTGGCCATCAGCCGAGCGGCGCCCTCGGCGAGGGCGTCGAGCCAACCTCATCGATGCTCTTCGACCTCGTGCGTGGGGTCGCGGAGCACTGGCCGCAGGGGCCGAGCGTGCTTCAGGGACACTCACTGCATGCCGTCGTAGAGGAGCAAGTCGCCCTGTCGCACCGTCCACCGAGTGCGCGGCGGGTACTGGGTGAGCTGATCCGCAGGGTTGCCGATCTCCGCCAGGGTCACAGCATGCGGCACCTGGCACCGAGCAGCATGGAGATGGATGGTCCCTTGCCCAGCCTGTCGCGTCGGGCGGCCGTGCAGTCTGCGATGGGCCTGACGCCCCTGCTGCAGCCCAACAGCGTTCCCCTCCGCCGGAAGGTCGATGCCGGCGAGCGCGTGCACGTGTACCTGGATGTCTCGGGAAGCGTCAACAGTGTCCGCTCGACCCTCTACGGCGCCATCCTGGATGCCAGGGAGTGGGTGCACCCCAGGGTGCACCTGTTTTCGAGGCATGTTGCCGACGTCACGCTCCGGGAGCTGGCGGCCGGGCGCTGCATCACCGATGGTGGCACCGACATCAAATGCGTGGCCGAGCATATGGAGCGCCATCGGGTGAAACGTGCACTGCTCGTGACCGACGGGTATGTCGGCAAGCCTGAGGGGCACCTTCGGTCGGTACTGGCCCGTACCCGCCTCGGCGTAGCCTACCCCGGCACTCAATACACGGATCGGGATCTTGCCGAAGTGACCAACGTGTCGCGGCAGTTGCCGCTGGGAGGATGAAATGAGCGAAGCACTGTATGCAGCCGAGTACGTACTGCCGGGTCACCCGGACAAGCTGTGCGATGCCATCGCCGATGCGCTGGTGCAGGAGGCCAGGCGGCAAGAGCAACGCGCGCTGGCTGCCGTCGAGGTGGCGGTCCATCGGGCAAGCGTGTTCGTGACCGGGCGCCTTGCCTGCAAGGGCGCCGATGGGATCGACGTGGAGCGTCTGGTCCGCGAGGTGTATCGCAGTGCCGGCTACGACGAGCGCTGGCTGCCGGACCCGGAGGGCTTGCGCATCGTCACCGACCTGCGCCGGGAACCGCTGGCGGAGGGCGAGCCGGAGTTTCGGGACTATGCCGACGACCAGGCGATCTGTGTCGGCTACGCCGTGGACCTGCCTGAGACCAACTACCTGTCGGCTGAGCACTGGCTCGCCTGGCGACTGGCTCGACGCCTGCAACGCTTACGCGTGGATCAACCGGCACTCGCGCTTGGCCCCGACGGCAAGGTGATTGTCGGCACGAACAGCACTGGCAGCGAGCACGCGCTGGAGCGCTTCAGTTGTTCCCTGCACCAGGAAGCCGGTGCCGATCCGGTTGCCCTGCATCGGGCCGTGCGACTGGCGATAGAGGAAGAGCTGTCGACCTGCGGCCTGCCCGGGCTCGCGGCGAAGCTCCCCGCGGAGCTGTCCGTCAACGGCGCAGGCGCCTTCGAGGTAGGGGGAACCGAGGGCGACAACGGCCTCTCCGGCAAGAAACTGGTGGTGGATGCCTACGGGCCGAGGGTACCCATCGGTGGAGGGGCCTGGTCGGGCAAGGATTTCTTCAAGGCGGATCGTGCAGGGGCACTGTATGCCCGCAGGCTGGCCAAGTTACTGGTGATGCTCGGCCTGGCCTTCGAGGCCACAGTCTGGGTGGGCTGGCGACCGGGTGCCGAGGCCTGCGAGATCCTGCGGGTGACGGGCGCTACCCTTGATCAGGCCCGGCGCTGTGCTCGTCTGCTGGACCCCACCCTCAAGGGCAGCGGTGAACGTTGGGGGGAGGAGCCCGACCTCGTGGAGGTGGCCCGATGGGGGCATTTCACGGAGGCGTCGAGGCGGTGGGAGCAATTGCCTTGAACCGGAGTGCCAGTGACCGTCGGGCAGTCAAGGCGGCATGACTCATCACGCCACGACATTAATAAGTCGCGAATCTTTTTAAGGCTCATATTCTGCGCTTCTGTGCACTTATACTGGCACGGGGAGGGTTTAGGCACCCATTCTGATCCGCCTGGGCAAGGAGTGCCGGCATGAGTAAAAAGAGCAAAACCACCCGGCGCCGGCGGCGCCCGGTGGTACCCATGACACCGACCGCCTTTCCGCAGCAGCGGATGCTGCCGGTGGCTAACCTGCCGGATCGGCCGGAGCCGTTTGAATCGGTTCTCGGTTATCACCTCGATATCCCGGGCGCATTCTTCGAGCGCGGCCCGTCATCTCCTATCTACCTGTGCCAGATGGAATGGGCATGGAGCCCGATGAATTCCAGGCTCCATGCCTACTATCTCAGCAGGTTCAGGCGCCTATGGATCCTCTGGGTGTACTCGTTCGACGACAACTGGGAATGTTGGGAATGGATTGCAGTCGCCTATGTACCACGGCGCCAGGCGTCGCTGCGGGAAGCGGCGGTTCACCTGCTGGTTGATCACTTTTGCATGGAGAGGGACGAAGAGGAAATGGACCAGTTTCACATGATCAACGAGGCAGGCGAGCTCACCGTGAGTGAGGTGCGCACCATTGGCCTGTTGGTCTGGCCGGACAACGCCGCA
>JAUMBX010000119.1:0-3365 GCA_032119515.1 Steroidobacteraceae bacterium
GCAGATGGCGATCGATCCAGCGGGGGGTGAGGGCCGCAGGCATCGGGCCTCGGCCTCGGACACGGCCTTCATCCAGTTTTCCTCGGGCTCGACCAGCGCCCCGAAGGGCGTGGTACTGACCCATGCCAACCTGCTGACCAACGCCCGCGGGGCGACCGAGGCGGCCGCCTTCAGCGAGGCCGATCGGCCGCTGTCGTGGATGCCGCTCACCCATGACATGGGGCTGATCGGCATGGTGCTCATGATGATGGCCAACGGCATGCAGATCCACCTCATGCCCACCGACCTGTTCATCCGCCGGCCGCTGCGCTGGCTGGAAGTGGCCTCAGAGCGGCGCTGCACGCTGCTGGCCTCGCCGAATTTCGGCTATCGACACCTGCTGAGGGCGCTCGAGACGCGCGAGTTGCCGGCGCTCGACCTGTCTGCCGTGCGCATCCTGTTCAACGGCGCGGAGCCGATCAACGCCGCGCTGTGCCGGGAGTTCCTGACCAGGCTGGCGGACTCCGGTCTGCGCCGGGAAGCGATGCTCCCGGTGTACGGCCTGGCCGAGGCCTCACTTGCCGTGAGCTTCCCGCCACTCGGTCGAGCGTTTCGCACGCTTACCCTGGACCGCGGATCGCTGCAGCCTGGCAAGCAGGCCATCCAGGTGGAGGCCAGCGACCCGCAGGCGGTCGAGTTCGTCTGCGAGGGGCATGTCATTCCTGGCTGCGAGTTGCGGGTGGTGGACGAGTCGGACCAGGCGCTCGGGGAACTGCGCATCGGGCACGTGCAGATCCGCGGCGGCAACGTGACGGCCGGCTACCTCGACGCTCCGCAGGCGAATGCGGAGGCCCACACCGCCGACGGCTGGCTCAGGACGGGCGACCTGGGGCTCATCGAAGGTGGCGAGCTGTTCATCACCGGACGCCAGAAGGAAGTGGTGATCGTCCACGGCCAGAACTTCTATCCCCACGACCTCGAGGGAATGGTGGAGAGGGGGCTCGACCTTGAACTCGGCAAGCTGGCGATCGCCGGATGCAGCAATGCCGCAGGCGAGGACCTGCTGGTGGCCTTCGTCACCCACCGCGGTTCGTTGGCCGATTTCCTGCCCCTGGCCGCCAACGTTGCACGCCAGTTGAATGAACAGTCGGGGCTGGTGGTCACCGACGTGGTTCCGGTTCCCAGGATCCCCAAGACCACCAGTGGCAAGGTCCAGCGCACACAGCTGGCTCGCGACTACGAGGCCGGCACCTACTCCGGGGAACTGGCCGAACTGGCCCGCTTGCGGGGTGAGGAGGCCGGAGCCGACGCAGTGCTCGACGCCCCGGTGGACGACCTGCGCTCGAGATTGTCCGCCCTGGTCAGCGAGGCACTCGGTGGCCGCAGCGTGGGCCTCCACGACAACCTGTTCGACATCGGCACCAGTTCACTGGAGCTGGTCGACCTGCAGGAACGGCTCGACGCCGCCTTCCCCGGCCTGCTGGAATTGCCGGACCTGTTCGATCATCCGAGCATCGACGCACTGGCCACGCTCCTGGCCGGGCGCCTCGGGCAGCCGGACTAGGCCCCGCCCCGTTTTTTCCAGCGGCGGTAGCCCCACAGCCAGTCGGCAGGGCGCTCCCGGACGTGGCGCTCCACCCGGCTCACGAAGCGCGACAGCAGCTCGCCTTCACCGGGCAGCTCGCGTGGGTCCCCCAGCAGCTCGATGCGCAGGTGATAACGCCCCCGCCCCTCGCGCGTCACCGCGGCGTACAGCAGGGGGGCATCGAGGGTGCGGCAGACCAGCTCCGGCCCCATGAAGAACCAGGTCGGCTGACCGAGGAACGTCGCGCTGCGTCGCGCGGCCGCCAGCGTCGGATCCTGGTCGGCGACCATGGCCACCAGCCTCGGCTGCCCTCTGCCCCGCAGGACCTGCCGCAGCAGGCGACGATCGGGGGCCATCTGTGCGCCGAAGCGGCCGCGCAGCAGCAGGAACACGGAATCCCAGAAGGGCTGATGCAGCGGCTTGTAGGCGGCCAGGGTGGGGTGTCCGATGTGCAGCGATACCGACTGCAGCGCCCACTCCCAGTTGCCGGTGTGCGCCGTCACCAGCACCACCGAGCGGCCCGTATCCAGGTAGCGCCGGGCTGCCTCGAAACCCTCGATGGACATCCGCGCATCGAGTTCCTGCGCGGTATGGGTGAGCGCCTTGAAGGACTCGACCATGACGTCGAGGAAATGACGATAAAAACCCCGGCGGGTCTCCCGCACCTGCCCAGCGGTCCAGTCGGGAAAACAGCGACGGATCTGCGCCTCGACGACGGCGCGCCGATAGCCCACCAGGCCGCCGGCCAACAGCGCGAACATCGAGGCCAGCCCATGCAGCACCCCCATCGGCAGGCGCGAGAGCCCGGCAAGCCACCACGGCAGGCGAGCAAGCGGCCGCCGCTTCAGTGCGTCTTCGGGCCTGCTGCTGCCGCGCCGTCTCTGCATGGGCGGGGCAGCTTAGCGGATGCGGGGTCGGCCCGCATCCGCCTTGCCTTGCTTACTGGATGCGGACCTGCACGGCCGGCGACTTGCTGGCCTTGGTCCGCGGCAGGTGCACCCTCAGCACGCCGTCCTTGGACTCGGCGGTGATCTGGCTGGTATCGACGTCCTCGGGCAGGACAAAGCTGCGCTCGAACGCGCCGAAGAAGCGCTCCATGCGCTGCACCTTCTCCGACTTGTCTTCCTTCTCATACTTGCGCTCGCCGCGCAGCACGAGCGTGCCGTCACGCACCTCGAGGGAGATGTCTTCCTTCGACACCTCGGGCAGCTCGGCCTTGACCAGGTATTCCTTGTCGGACTCGATGATGTCCGCCGTGGGGCTCCACTCCATCTTCATCCCCATGTCGCGCGGCCAGGTAAAGGGGCCGAACATGCGGTCCATGCGCTCGAAGACGTCCTGAAAGCGGCGACTGGGCAGAAAATTTGTCATCTGGGTTCCTCCGTTGATCGGTAGTTCACGGCCGGCCATCCACGATCCGACCCGTGGCGATATGTTCAATCCAGGACGGCTGACTGCCTATACGGATTTCCCACGCCGGTTGCGCCGCCACTTGCCCAGCTCCACCACTGCGAACACGACCAGCGCCGAGCACAGGGCCCAGGCCAGTTCCTGCGGAGGCAGGGGCTGCACGTTGAACCAGCGCTGCCCGGTGGGCGTGTAAATGAGGGCGAGCTGGACCCCCACGGAGGCCAGCACGATCCACAGCAGCGGTCGGTTGGACCCGATACCGAGCGACCACAGGGAGCGCGTCTCGGAGCGCACCGAGAGCACGTTGGCCAGCTGGGCGAACACCAGGGTGGTAAAGGCCAGGGTCTGCCAGGATTCGCTGCCGTTGGAGATCGACCCGGCGAGACCCAAC
>JAUMBX010000120.1:0-3770 GCA_032119515.1 Steroidobacteraceae bacterium
TTGTGCACCCTCAGCGGCCTGCCGCGGGCATCGCGTGCCGCGCGCAGCCTCGCGAGCGCATCGCGACTGATCGCGTACTGAGGGTCCTGCGGGTCGTCGGTCCAGGTGAGCACCACCTCACCCGGACGCGCGAAACAACAGAGGTTGTCGATATGCCCGTCGGTCTCGTCGTGATAGACGCCGGCCCCCAGCCAGATCACCGTCTCCACGCCCAGGTACTCGCGGAGCAGCTGCTCGATGTCAGCCTTGCTCAGATGTGGATTGCGGTTGGGATTGAGGAGGCATTCTTCGGTGGTCAGGGCAGTACCCTGCCCATCGACATGGATGGCGCCGCCCTCGAGGATCAAGGGCGCGCGGTAACGATCGGCCTGCTCGATCTCGAGGATCTTGCCCGCCACCTGCTCGTCCTTGTCCCAGGGCGCGTACAAGCCCCCCTGCAGGCCGCCCCAGGCATTGAACTGCCAGTCGACCCCGCGCCGGCGCCCACGACCATCGATGACGAAGGTCGGCCCGGTGTCCCGGCACCAGGCGTCGTCCGCCGACAGCTCCACGACCCGAACCCCGGGCGGCAGCACGGCACGGGCCTCGGCATAGTGGGCGGCGTCGACCCCTACGCTGACCGGCTCGACCACGGCGATCGCTCGGGCGACCTCGACGAAGGCCGCCTGGGCCGGCGCGGCCCGCTCGCGCCAGTTGTCAGGGCGCTGCGGCCACAGCATCCAGGTGCCCGCATGACGGGCGAATTCCGCCGGCATGCGGAACCCGTCTCGTCGCGGCGTGGACTCCAGGGTCCTGGCCAGGAGGGCGCCCTCAGCAGCGCTCGACGACGGTGGCGATGCCCTGGCCGAGGCCGATGCACATCGTGGCGAGACCCAACTCGACGTCGCGCCGTTCCATCCCGTAGAGCAGGGTGGTCAGGATCCGCGCACCGGAGCAACCCAGCGGGTGGCCCAGCGCGATGGCGCCGCCGTGCACGTTGACCTTGTCGTCCATGACCTCCAGCAGTTCGAGGTCCTTGAGCACCGGCAGCGACTGCGCTGCGAAAGCCTCGTTGAGTTCCACCAGCCCCAGGTCACCGATCGACACCCCGGCCCGCGCAAGGGCCTTGCGGGAGGCAGGTACCGGACCGTAACCCATGATGGCCGGATCGCAGCCGGCGAGCGCCATGCCCCGGATGCGGGCCCGCGGCTTGAGGCCGAGCGACTCGGCGCGCTCACGGCTGGTCACCAGCATGGCCGCGGCCCCATCGGAGATCGCCGACGAGGACCCTGCGGTGACCGTTCCGCTGCGGGGATCGAAGGCGGGCGGCAGCGCGGCCAGGGCTTCCAGCGTGGTGTCGGGTCGGATGACCTCGTCGACGTCACACAGGCGCGGAGCGCCGTCGGCATCGTGCCCGACCACGCCGACGATCTCGCGGGCGAAGTGGCCGTCCTGGGTCGCCGCCCAGGCGCGCTGGTGGGAGCGCAGGGCGAAGCGATCCTGCCGCTCGCGGCTGATGTCGTGCAGGCGCGCGAGCATCTCGGCGGTCACGCCCATCAGGTTGGAGGCCTTGGCGTAATGCAGTGACGAGGCGGGATTCAGGTCGATACCATGGGTCATGGCCACATGGCCCATGTGTTCCACGCCGCCCACCAGGTAGACATCCCCCTGCCCGGTCGCGATCTGGGCCGCTGCCGAGTGCAGGGCCTGCATCGAGGAACCGCACAGGCGGTTGACCGTCTGGCCGGGTACCTCGTGCGGCAGCCCCGCCAGCAGCACCACGTTGCGGCCGATGTTCATGCCCTGCTCCAGGGTCTGGTTGACGCAACCCCAGATCACATCGTCGATGCTGGCCGGATCGAGCGCCTGGTTGCGCTGGAGCAGCGCGGTGACGAGGCTGGCAGAGAGCGCCTCGGCGCGCACGTTGCGGAACATGCCGCCTTTCGAGCGGCCCATGGCGGTCCGCACGGCGTCCACGATGACTACGTCCCTCGGATCCTGGTTCATGCGCTCACCCTTGCCTGGTGTAGAAGCCGCGACCTGCTGCCGCCATCTCGCGCAGCAGTGTCGGCGGCTCGTAGAGCTTGCCCTGGCCACTCAGGCTGTCGGCCAGGTCGACGAAGGCCTGCGGACCGGTCTGGTCGAAGTAGCGGCAGGCCCCACCGCGGAACGGCGGGAAGCCGATACCGAACAGCAGGCCGATGTCAGCCTCGTAGGGCGAGGCCACGATGCCCTCCTCCAGGCAGCGGGCGACCTCGTTGACCAGCGGCACCATGCAGCGGGCCACCACCTGTTCAGGAGTGAACTCTGCCGCGGCGCCCACCACCGGCGCCAGCAGCTCGCGCACCCTGGGGTCTGGGTTCTTCGTCGGCTTGCCCTGGCGGTCGGGGGTGTAGGCGTAATAGCCCGAGCCGCTTTTCTGGCCCAGCCGACCGGCCGCCACCATCACCTCGGTGGCGGTGCGGTAGGCGGGCTGCATGCGGTCAGGGAAGCCAGCTGCCATCACTCCTGCTGCATGCACCGCGGTGTCCATGCCCACCACGTCCATGAGGTAGGCAGGACCCATGGGCCAACCAAAGCGCTCCATCACCTTGTCGACCATGGCGAAGTCCGCCCCGTCGCGCAGCAGGCCGTGGAACCCGGCGAAATACGGGAACAGCACCCGGTTGACGAAGAATCCCGGGCAGTCGTTGACCACGATCGGCGTCTTGCCCATGCGCTGGGCCATGGCCACAGTGGCCGCCACCGCCGCCTCGGAAGACTTCGGCCCGCGGATCACCTCCACCAGCGGCATCATGTGCACGGGGTTAAAGAAGTGCATGCCAACGAAGCGCTCGGGGTGGGTCAGGCCCTCGGCCAGCCCACCAATGGAAATGGTCGAGGTATTCGAGGCGATGATGGTGTCCGCTCCCACCCGCTTCTCCACCTCGGCAAACACCGCCCGCTTCACCTCCGCCTTCTCGACCACGGCCTCGATGACCAGGTCGACCCCGGCCAGTTCACCGTACTGCAGGGTCGGCCGGATGCGCGCCAGCGTTTCGGTCATCTCGACGACCGACAGCCGGCCCTTCTCGACCTGCCGCGCGAGCAGCTTGCCGGCCTCGCGCATGCCGAGGGCTAGGGCCTCGTCAAGGATGTCCTTCATGACCACCGGCGTGCCGCGCGCGGCGGCCTGGTAGGCAATACCTCCGCCCATGATGCCGGCACCGAGCACCGCCACCCGCCTGATCTCCCGCGCAGCCTTGCGGCTCCAGCCCGAGGCGGCCTTCTTGACGACCTGGTCGGCCAGGAACACGCCGATCATGGACTCGGCCTGCGGGGTCTTGGCGGCCTTGGCAAAGTACTTGGCTTCGATGTCGAGCGCGGGATCGCGCTCCAGACCCGCCGAGGCCTGCAGGTTCTTGATCGCCAGCGTCGGCGCCGGATAGTTCGGGCCGGCCTTGGCGCCGATCACCGCCATGGCCGTGGTGAAGGCCATCATCTGCTCCGCACCGTTGAGCTTCAGGGTGCCCTGATGGTCGACCCGCCGGGCACGCCAGTCCAGCCTTCCGGAGATCGCCTCGCGCAGCGTGGTGAGCGCAGCCTCCCGCAGGCGATCCGGCGCCACCATGCCGTCCACGGCTCCGACCTTCAGGGCCTCGGCGGCCTTGTGCTCCTGCCCGGTCGCGATCCACTCCGCCGCGTTGTCGAGACCGATCAGGCGGGACAGGCGGACCGTGCCGCCGAAACCGGGGAACAGGCCCAGCTTGACCTCCGGCAGGCCGACCCTGGCCTCGGTAGACATCACGCGG
>JAUMBX010000120.1:3780-5105 GCA_032119515.1 Steroidobacteraceae bacterium
TGCCGTTGATCGCCACCACGATGGGCACCGGCAGGTCTTCGAACTGGCAGATCATGCGATTGACATCGCGCACCTGGCGGGCCACCAGCGGCTCCTCCTGGGCGAACATCTCACCGAATTCCATGATGTCGGCGCCGACGATGAACACCGCCTTGCCCGAGGTGACCAGCAGGCCCTTGAGGTCGGCCAAGGCGGCCAGGACGCCCACCGCCTGTTCCATCTCCTGCAGGGTGGCGGCATTAAGCTTGTTGACTGACTCGCCGGTCAGGTCGAAGCGCATCTCGACGATGCCCTCACCCAACTCGTGCAGCGTGATGGCCTTGCCGGTGAATGTCATGCAAGGGCTCCTTGAGCGCCTGTTTGCGTGGGGGGAAACACTATCACACTCGCCGCCATCGACCATGGACCAGGAGGAAGGCTGCCGGCAGCACGATGAGGGTCAGGAGCGTGGCGCTGACCATGCCACCGACCATTGGCGCGGCGATCCGCCGCATCACCTCCGAGCCCGTACCGTCCCCCCACAGGATCGGCAGCAGGCCGATGATGATGGTCAGCACCGTCATCAGCTTGGGTCGCAACCTCAGGAGCGCTCCCTCCACGATGGCCTCGCGCAGCGCCCCGGTATCCAGGGCGGCCCCATCCAGGGCTGCACGCCGCCGTTCGACCGCCTGCCGAAGATAGAGCAGCATGACCACGCCAGTCTCCGCGGCCACGCCAACCAGCGCGATGAGTCCCACCGCCACGGCGACGCTCATCCGGTAATCGAGCCAGTGCAGCAGCCAGAACGCGCCGATCAGGGCAAAGGGCAGCGTGGCCAGTAGCAGGAGCACCTCGCTCCACTGGCGGAAGTTGAGATACAGCAATACCACGATGATCAGCAGGGTCAGCGGCACCACCACCTGCAGCCGATCCTTCGCCCGCTGCCAGTACTCGTACTGACCGGACCAGCCGATGCTGTAACCGGGGGGCAGGTTCACCGCACTCGTGACCCGCTCGCGCGCCTGCTCCACCAGTGAGCCGAAGTCGCCGCCGGCCAGGTCCACGTAAACCCAGCCAGCGGGCCTCGCGTTCTCGCTGCGGATCATGGCGGGTCCGGAGCGAATCTGGATTTCCGCCACGTCGCCCAGCGTCAGCTGGGCACCGTTGGGCGCCTGGATCGGCAGGCGGGAGAGCGCCTCAGTCGAGTCCCGCCAGGCCTGCGGGTAGCGCACGACGGGGGGCCAGTCACGAACGGGCCAGCCCGGGCGGGCGTCCCCCGCCGACTTGGCCGTGGAGCCGAAGGCGACGCGATCGCCGAGGACGACCATGTCACGGCCGGGGTCGGC
>JAUMBX010000120.1:5115-14173 GCA_032119515.1 Steroidobacteraceae bacterium
ACGGGATAGCGCTCGAGGCCTTCCACCGTGTAGCCCAGGTTGGCGCCACCGACGGCGGTCGACACCACCTCCAGCAGGTCTGCCACGTTGAGTCCGAAGCGGGCGGCATCGGCGCGACGGATGTCGACATCCAGGTAGCGCCCCTGGGTCAGCTGCTCGGCATAGACGGAGGTGAGTCCCGGCAAGTCCACCAGGGCGGCCTCGACCTCGCGCCCGATCCGCTCGATGACGGCCAGATCGGGGCCCTGGATGCGGATGCCGATCGGCGTCTTCACGCCGGTGGCCAGCATGTCGATGCGGGTCCGGATGGGCGGTAGCCAGGCGTTGGCGAGGCCGGGCACCTGCACCACGCGGTCCAGCTCCTCCTTGAGGCGTTCCGGGGTCATGCCCGGCCGCCACTGGTCACGCGGCTTCAGGCGGATGGTGGTCTCCAGCATCTCGAAGGGCGCCGGGTCGGTGGCCGTCTCCGCCCGCCCGGCCTTGCCGAACACCCGCTCGACCTCGGGCACGGTGCGGATCATCCGGTCACTCTGCTGCAGCAGCGCACGCACGGCGTCTGCCGAAATGCCCTGCGGCGCGCTCGGCATGTACAGCAGGTCGCCCTCGTCGAGCTCTGGCATGAACTCGCTGCCCAGGCGGGACAACGGCCAGGCAGCAGACAACAGCAGCAGCAGTGCCAGCCCCAGCACCGCAACCGGCCGATCGAGCGCCACCCGCAGCAGCGGCCAGTAGAGGCGCATGGCCACCCGGTTGACCGGATTGTCCTCCTCGCGGCGGATGCGTCCGCGCACCAGCAGCCAGATCAGCACCGGCACCACGGTGACCGCCAGCAGGGCGGAGGCCACCATCGCCCAGGTCTTGGTGAAGGCCAGTGGCGCGAACAAGCGCCCCTCCTGCTCACCCAGGGCAAACACCGGCAGGAAGGACAGCGCTACGATCAGCAGGGAAAAGAACAGGGCAGGGCCGACTTCGACACAGGCCTCGGTGACGGCCTCCAGTCGCTCCCCGATGGCCGCGCCGCTGTCCTGCAGACGGCGATGCACGTTCTCGATCATCACGATGCCGGCATCGACCATGGTGCCCACGGCAATGGCCACGCCGCCGAGGGACATGATGTTCGCGTCGATGCCCTGCCAGCGCATCATGAGGAACGCGGAGAGGATGCCGAGCGGCAGGCTGATCAGGAGCACCAGGCTGGAGCGGAAGTGCAGCAGGAAGACTGCACAGACCAGGATGACGACGATGAACTCCTCCACCAGCTTGCCGCGCAGGTTGTCCACGGCACGGTCGATCAGGGCGGAGCGGTCGTAGGTCTCGACGATCTCGACCCCTGCCGGTAGCCCGGCGCGAAGCGCCTCCAGCCGCTCGCGCACCCGCTGGATGGTGTCGCGGGCATTGCCCCCGCTGCGCAGCACCACGATGCCACCTGCCACCTCGCCTTCGCCGTCCAGCTCGGCAATGCCGCGGCGCAGCTCCGGCCCCACCCGTACCTCAGCCACGTCGTCGAGCAGGACCGGCACCCCATCGACCACCCCGAGCGGCAGCACCCGCAGGTCCTCGACGCCGCGCAGGTAACCGGAGGCCCGCACCATGTACTCGGCCTCGGCCATCTCCACGACCGAACCACCGACCTCGCCATTGCCGCGCTCGATGGCGGCGCGGACTCCAGCCAGGGTCAGCCCCTGCCCGAGCAGGCGGACCGGGTCGACGATCACCTGGTATTGCCGAACCATGCCACCCACCGAGGCCACCTCGGCCACCCCGGGCACGGCCTGCAGCTCGAACTTCAGGAACCAGTCCTGCAGGCTCCTCAATTGGGCCAGGTCATGCCGGCCGCTGCGATCGACCAGGGCGTACTGATAGATCCAGCCCACACCGGTGGCATCGGGCCCGAGCGCGGGTCGTGCGCCCACCGGCAGCCGCGGTGCAACCTGCGAAAGGTATTCCAGCACCCGCGACCTCGCCCAGTACAGGTCGGTACCGTCCTCGAACAGCACGTAGACGAACGAGTCGCCGAAGAAGGAGTAGCCACGCACGGTGGTGGCACCCGGCACCGCCAGCAGCGCAGTGGTCAGGGGATAAGTGACCTGGTCCTCCACCACCCTCGGCGACTGCCCGGGCAGGCTGGTGCGCACGATCACCTGCACGTCGGACAGGTCGGGAATGGCATCCACCGGCGTCTTGAAGGTAGCCCAGGCGCCGGCCAGGGCCAGCACCGCGGCCAGCAGCAGCACCAGGGAGCGGTTGGCCAGCGACAAACGAATGAGCGCGGCGATCATGGGCCATGCCCCGCATGCTGATCCTGCTCACCGCCGAAGCGGGCCACCCCGGAGCGAACGCGGGTTTCCGAGTCCAGCATGAACTGCCCGGACACCACAACCCGTTCCTCGGCTTCGAGTCCGTGCAGGATCTCCGCCACCCCACCCGACTCATTGCCGACGTGCACCACGCGGGCCTGGTAGGCACCGGGTCGGGTCTCCACCAGCACCCGGTCCTCGGCGCCGGTGCGAATCACCGCCTCGAGCGGGACCAGCACGCGCTCGGGTCCCGGCGCCGATTGGATCGACACGTCAACCCGCATGCCGGCCGCGAACTCATTCGAGGGATTGGCGAGAGGGATGCGGGCCTGGAAGGTCCGGGTCCTGGCCTCGAGTGCAGGCAGCGTCTCCTCCACCCTGGCCACCAGCCGCCGTGCCGGCAGGCTGGGGAAAGCCAGTTCGGCAGCGGCACCTGTCACCACTGCAGCGGCCTCCGCCTCGGGCACGTCGGCGATCACCCACAGGCGCGAAGCGTCGGCCAGGGTGAGGACGCTCGCCCCGGGCACCGCCAGCGCACCCTCCCGCAAACCGAGCGCCAGCACCACACCCTGCGTGGGAGAGTGATAGGCCACCCGCGCATCGACCTCACCGCGCTCACGCAGCCGACGGATGGCAGCAGGCGTCAACCCGAGCGCCTGCAGGCGGGCCTCGGAGGCTGCCACCAGAGCGGCATCAGCGCTGGCCAGCAGCTGCAGGTATTCACGCTGGGCCGCGGCAAGGCGCGGGGAAAACACCTCGAACAGGCGCTGGCCGCGACGAACGGTTTCGCCCTCGGCGCGCACCGACAGGGCCTCGACGTAGCCCTCCGTCCGCACCTGCACCGCTACCGTGGCCCGCTCGTCGTAGGCCACCGTGCCGACGGTGCGGAAAGATCGATCGAGCCGGCCCAGGCGCGCAGGCTCGACCCGTACCCCCAGGCTGGCGGTGGCCGCCGGCGACAGCTCGACCTCCGCGGCTTCGTCGAGGGCCGGGGGTGCCTGCTCCACCAGATCCATGCCGCAGATCGGACACTCCCCGGGCTGGTCCGAGGTCACCTCGGAATGCATCGGGCAGACGTAAGTGGGGTCGAGGTGCTTCTCGGCATGCTCGAGCGGCGACTCGGCAGGGCCAGGCGGCTCGCCGCAGGCCACCAGCAGCAGGCTCAGCGCGGCGCAAGCCAGGCCGCGGCACAGGTTCATGGCCAGGTTCATGGCAGGTCTCCGGTGAGGTAACGTATTTCGGCTCCGGCAAGGCCACGCTCCAGGCGCAGCCGCTCCAGTCTTTCGGTCAGTTCGACGACGCGCCGTCGGTTGGCTATCACCTCGGGCAGGCCTCCGGCGTCGCTGGCGTAGGCAGCCAGCGCCAGTTCCTCGCCGAGGGCAGCCAGCGGTTGGAGCGCCTCGCGATACAGGGCCAGGGCTTCGGCGGAGCGCGCTTCCCGCGCCTGCGCCTCGACGAGGCGGGCGCTCAGGACCCGCCAGGCGTCCTCGCGGCGTGCTGCGGCCGCCCGGGCCCGGGACATCGCTGCCGCGCGTTCGCGGTCCTGCCGGTCGCGGGTGAACAGCGGCAGGTCGAAAGTCAGCATGGCGCTCAGCATGTCGGGCCGGTTCACCCTGAAGCCATAGCCGACCTCGAGGCCAAAGGCCGGGCGGTAGCGCTGTTCGACCAGGCCGACTTCCACCCGCGCCGCCTCCTCCGACCCATCCAGGCCGAGCAGGCTCGGATGGGTGGCCAGTCGCTCAAGGGCCAAGGCGGCCGCCAGTGGCGGGGAAGGCTCCGGAGCGGGCTGCCTGGCGCTCGCCGCAGCCTCCTCGCCGAGCCAGCGCCCTAGCGCTGCGGCAGCGGCGTCACGGCGGGCCAGCAGGCCGAGCCGGCGCTCATCCAGTTCCACTCGCTCGAGACGGGCATCGATCATCTCGAGACCACCACCGGTACCGGCGGCGTAACCCGCCTCACGCGCCCCGACCAAGGTCTCCAGCCAGCGGCGGTCCTGCTCGAGAAGAGCCAGCGCGCGCTCGAGGTAGTCCAGCTCCCGCCAGGCGTTCTCCATCTGCCAGGCCACGAAGCGGACCCGCTCGGCCTGGGCCGCATCCAGCACGCCCGCCTCGACGGACAGGCGGCGACCGGCCAGCTCCCGGCTGCGGCCCGCAGGGAAGCGCTGCGCCACCCCGAGTTCCAACTGGGTCATGGGCTCATCGTCGAGCGCCAGGGAGTCGAGCGGCAGGGCCGCCGCGCCGAAACGGACCATGGGATCGGGCAGCTGGGCAGCCGCCACCGCCTGCTCACGCAGCGCGCCCGCCTCTTCCAGGGTGGCCCGACGGCCCTCGTCGCGGTCAAGGGCAATGCGGACCGCTGCCTCCAGTGACAGCGGCGGGGGGGAACTGGCTTCGGCAAGTGAACAGGCCACGGTCAGCCAGGCCATCAGCAACACAACAACGTAACGCTCGAACATGACTCCTCCTGTGACGACGTCCGTACCCACGAACGCAGCGGAGGGTCATTTCAGGAAGCGGCAGTACCTTTGTTGCAGATTGGGCGGCGGTGGCCAGCCTGGCGGCCCCACGCCGCGGGGCAAGGCGTGGTCTGGCGGGGACAGCGAGGCCAGCAGGGCCTCGCTGGAAGGGTGAAGGACTGCGGCCAGCGGCAGGTCGAGTTGCTGCTTGGCAAGCCCTGAGGCATCGGCCAGGTCGCATTCCAGTGCCGAGCCCAGCTCACAGGCGGAGGGCGCCTGGTCCGGGCAGTGATCACAGGGCGGCGCATCATGATGGTCCATGTCCGCCATGGCCGAGCACGGCTGCACCGCCAGCCCCAGCCAGCAGACGACGAACGCCGCCAGCAGCGGACTGCCGCTTCGTTCACGCAACCAGTGTTTCCAGATTTTCAGGCCCATCCGGTCTTCAAGCTAACCCCGACTGGACCCGCCGTCAAACGCTCGCCACCAAAGCGTGCGCTGGCGCACCGCCGGATGGATTGGCCGGCGCGCGGATGTGGTAGGATTCGCGCCACTCCGGGACACCCCGATCTCCTTCACAAACAAAGACATCCGCCAACAGGAGTCACTTGAACATGGTCACCCAGATCACCCCGCCGGCGACCGGCGAAAAGATCCGCATCGACAACGGCAAGCTGCAGGTTCCCGACCACCCCATTATTCCCTTCATCGAGGGTGACGGCACCGGGCCGGACATCTGGCGGGCCAGCGTGCGGGTTTTGGACGCAGCGGTGGAGAAGGCCTACGGCGGCCGGCGCCGGATCTCCTGGATGGAGGTCTATGCCGGCGAGAAGGCCAACAACCTCATGAACACCTGGCTGCCCGACGAGACGGTCGCAGCCTGTCGCGAATACCTGGTCTCGATCAAGGGGCCCCTGACGACCCCCATCGGGGGCGGCATCCGCTCGCTCAACGTGGCGCTGCGCCAACTGCTGGATCTCTATGTGTGTCTCCGTCCGGTGCGCTGGTTCAAGGGCGTGCCCTCCCCGGTGCGCGACCCCGGCAAGGTGGACATGGTGATCTTCCGCGAGAACACCGAGGACATCTACGCCGGCATCGAGTTCGAGGCGGGCTCGGACGAGAACCGCAAGTTCCTCGAGCTGCTGAAGCAGAACTTCCCGCGCCAGTACGCCAAGATCCGCTTCCCCGAGACCTCCGGAATCGGCATCAAGCCGGTCTCCCGCGAGGGCACCGAGCGTCTGGTCCGCTCTGCGCTGCACTACGCCATCGACAACCGGCGCAAGAGCCTGACCTTCGTGCACAAGGGCAACATCATGAAGTACACGGAGGGCGCCTTCCGTAACTGGGGCTACGCGCTGGCCGAGCGCGAGTTCGCCGATGCGGTCTACACCTGGGACCAGTGGGAGCGGGCCCGCGCCGAGCGGGGCGAGAAGGCGGCCAACGAGGAGCAAAAGGCCGCCCTCGCAGCCGGCCGCATCCTGGTCAAGGATGCGATTGCCGACATCACGCTGCAGCAGGTCCTGACCCGCCCGGATGAGTTCGACGTGATCGCCACCATGAACCTCAACGGTGACTACATCTCCGACGCCCTGGCCGCCCAGGTCGGCGGCATCGGCATCGCCCCGGGCGGGAACGTCAACTACCTCACCGGCCACGCGGTATTCGAGGCCACTCACGGCACCGCCCCGAAATACGCCAACCTCGACAAGGTCAACCCAAGCTCCGTGGTCCTGTCCGGCGAGATGATGCTGCGTTACCTGGGCTGGACCGAGGCTGCTGACCTCATCATCACTGCCATGGACAAGTCGATCGGCGACAAGGTGGTGACCTACGACTTCGCCCGCTTGATGGATGGCGCCACCGAGGTCAAGTGCAGCGAGTTCGGTGATGCCCTGATCCGGAACATGGGCTGAGGGCGCTTGACGACGGGCGGCTCCAGCGACGACCGTGACCTTGCGGCCAGCGCCGCCATCCTGGTCGTCGCTTCGTTCGCCCGTTACAACCAGGAGTTCCGCGCCATCAGCCGGCGCGCGCAGGACCGCTTCGAGAGCCGCGACTGGAAGGGCAGCCAGCGCGACGCCGTGGAGCGACTGGAGCTCTACACCAAGAGCGTGCGCGACACCCAGTCGGTACTGGGCACCACCCTCGGCCCGCGACTGCTCGACGTCCCGCTGTGGCGCGCCATCAAGACGCGCCTGGCGGCGGAAATCGCGGGCATGCCCGACCCGGAATTCCTGAAGACCTATTTCAGTTCCATCACCCGGCGGGTCTTCCAGACCGTCGGCGTGGACCCGGAGGTGGAATTCTTCGCCCTCGACCTCGATCCCTTGCGGGGCACCAGCAGCGACGGCATGACGGTCTCCTATGCCAACCGGGGCTCACTGCCCCTGCTGGTGGAGGACATCCTGGGGCATGGCCGGCTGAAGGCAGGCTGGCGGGATTTCGAGGGCAGCGTCGAGCACGTGGTCACCGACATCCGGCTGCACCTGCAGCGCATCGGCGAGACCCGGCCGGTTCAGGTCATCGAACTGGTCCAGCCCATCTTTTTCCAGATGTCGCGCGCCTACCTGGTGGGGCGCATCGTCGGCGAGGGCTTCCAGCTGCCGCTGGTGATCGCCTTGCGCAACACCGAGCGCGGCCTGCTGGTCGATGCGGTGATGCTCAAGGAAAGCGACGTGTCGATCCTGTTCAGTTTCACCCGCTCCTATTTCCACGTCGACCTCGAGCGGGTGGGCGATGCGGTCTGTTTCCTGCGCACCCTGCTGCCGCGCAAGCCGGTGTCCGAGCTGTTCACGGTGCTGGGCCGGGCCAAGCAGGGCAAGACCGAGCGCTTTCGCGAGATTTTCCGTCATCTCGAGGCCACCAACGATCGCTTCGTCGTGGCCCCGGGCGAGAAGGGACTGGTCATGGCCTGCTTCACGCTGGCCTCCTTCGACGTGGTGTTCAAGGTCATCCGCGACCGCTTCCCGATGGTCAAGAACGTGCTGCGCGAGGAGGTCATGGCCAAGTACGACATGGTCTTCCGCCATGACCGGGCAGGCCGGCTGGTGGACGCCCAGGAGTTCAAGCAGGTTCGCCTGCCGCGGGAGCGCTTCGATGACGAGGTCCTGCACGAGCTGCTCGGTGAGTGCGCCCTCTCGGCCCAGGTGGAGGGTGACGACCTGATACTGGGCCTGGTCTATATCGAGCGCAAGTTGACGCCGCTGAACCTGTACCTAAAGAGCGCGACGCCGGAGCAGGCGGAGCTGGCGGTCATCGAATACGGGCAGTCCATCCGCGAGCTGGCCTATACGAATATCTTCGCCGGCGACCTGCTGCTGAAGAACTTCGGGGTCACCCGCCACGGACGGGTGATCTTCTACGACTACGACGAACTCTGCCCGGTCACGGACTGTCGCTTCCGCGATCTCCCCCAGGCCCGTGACGACGAGGACGAGATGCGCGCGGACCCCTGGTTCCAGGTGAACGACAACGACGTCTTCCCCGAGACCTTCATCCGCTTCCTGCCCTTCGAGCCGCGACTGAAGGCCGTGTTCCTCGAAAAGCACGGCGTGCTGCTGGAGGCCGACTGGTGGCGGCAGCTTCAGCTCCAGCTCCGTGAAGGCGAGGTGGTCGAGGTCCTGCCCTACCACTCACACCGGGTCAGGGTGGCCAGCAGCTACTGAGCGGCGGCCGCCAGCGCCCGGGCGAGGTCCTCGATCAGGTCGGCCGTGTCCTCGGCACCGATGGACAGCCGGATCGTGGCTGGGGTCAGCTCACTGACCGCACGCTGCTCAGCGGTGAAATCCCTCGGCTGCAGCAGCTGCGGGGGCATGACCAGCGAATCCACCGAGCCCAGGCTCGCAGTGATCGCAAACAGCCTGAGCGCCTCCACGAAGCGCGTGCAGGCCTCCGTGCCGCCCTCCAGCTGCAGGCAGATGACGGTCCCGAAATCGTGCATCTGCCGGCGGGCGAGCTCATGCCGGGGATGGCTGGCCAGTCCCGGGTGACGGAGGTGCCTGACCTGTGGCTGCCGTTCCAGCCAGGCGGCCACCTCGAGAGCAGAGCTGGCCTGGGCCTCGTAACGCAGGAAGTAGGTCTTCATGCCCCTGAGCAGCAGGAAGGCGGCATGGGGATCGAGGACCGCGCCGAGGGTCTGGCAGTCCTGGCGCATGGCGGCCACCTGCGCGGCCGAGCCGATGATGGCCCCGCCCATGACGTCGCCGTGGCCCGAGGCGTACTTGGTCAGGCTGTGGACGAACAGATCCACGGAAAACTGGCCGTGGTTGTGGAAGCCCGCGAAGGTGTTGTCCATCACCGTCAGGGCCCC
>JAUMBX010000121.1:0-2136 GCA_032119515.1 Steroidobacteraceae bacterium
TTCATTAAGGCAGTAAGCCCCACCGTGTTGTCGGCGGTGCTTCCAAAGTTTCTGCCTTATGGGGACTTCAACGTCGTAATAAGCAATACGACGACCAACACAAGGAAGGGGCAGGTTGTAGAGAGCACCCAATTCATATGGACCAATGCCCCGCTTGCTGGGGAACCAGGGCCTATGGGCCCTGAGGGACCAGAGGGACCGCAGGGACCTCCCGGATCGCCCGGCCTGCAGGGCGAAAAGGGTGACAAGGGCGAGATCGGTCCCCAGGGCATCCAGGGCCTCACTGGCGAAAAGGGTGACAAGGGCGAGATCGGTCCCCAGGGCATCCAGGGCCTCACTGGCGAAAAGGGTGACAAGGGCGAGATCGGTCCCCAGGGCATCCAGGGCCCCACTGGCGAAAAGGGTGACAAGGGCGAGATCGGTCCCCAGGGCATCCAGGGCATTCCTGGGCCCATGGGCCTGCAAGGCGTGCAGGGTGAAGTCGGTCCTCAAGGTCCCGCTGGCGTCGCCGGCAGTGGCATCCATGCCGTGGTCGGCGCCGACGGTATTCTGTCTGAACGCTCGAATGGTGTCTCTACTGCCACCAGAACTGCAAACGGAAGCTATCTGCTGAGTTTTCCGCTGAACATCAGCACTTGCGGTTGGGTAGCCCAGGTTGGCAGTTCTGCGGCTCAGTCGACTGGCTCAAACAGTCGCGTTGGGTTTATTGAGGCAGTACCCGTGCTCGGCAATAATTCACAGATCCGGGTGTTCACCTACGGCCGCAATGGCTCCTCTTCAAACGTTGACTTCACGGTCATCGTCTCCTGCCCGCCAGCTAACTAACGATAGCTCGGAGCATTGCCGAAGGGCCCGCTCTAAGAGCGGGCCCTTTCTGTTTCCGTGACAAAAGGCCGGCTTAGAACGTGCAGCCCACCATGAGGCTGGAGACGAATGGGTCGATGGCCACATCTCCCAGAGGCAGCCACTGCCCCTCCACCTTGATTCTGGCCTTGGTCGAAATGTCGATGTAGCGAACATCGAAATTGACCAGCCATCTGTCACCGAAACGGAGATCGGCGCCAATTTGACCGGCCAATCCCAGCGAATCATCCAAACGAAGACCATCGGCCAGTACCGGGGCAATTTTCTCGCTGGAGAACAGCGTCCAGTTCACACCCAGCCCGACATAGGGATTGAGAAAGGCTTCGGGCGCAAAGTGATACTGCAGACTCAAGATCGGGGGAAGATGTTTGGTCTCCGCTACCTTCCCCGAGCTGCGCTAGCCGTCGATGGTAGCCGCCAGATCGATGTCGTGCTTGAAGGGGGCCGAGACCACTCCATGAGGCTACGGTGATTGCAGACATCCCCGAATACGTACAGGCCACGATTTCCCGACTCAGCCCTCCAGCAAGCTCCTGAGCATCCAGGCCGTTTTCTCGTGGACCTCCAGGCGCTGGGTCAGCAGGTCGGCAGTGGGCTGGTCGTTGGCGGCCTCCACGACCGGAAAGACCTTGCGCGCGGTCCTGGCAGTAGCCTCCTGTGCAGCCACCAGGTGACGCACAATCTCATCCGAGGATGGGACGCCCTCTACTTCCTGGATGCTGGCGAGGCGGGCAAATTCCCGATAGGTCCCTGGTGCCGGATGCCCAAGCGCGCGGATGCGCTCGGCAATGAGGTCCAATGCCGCCCACTGCTCGGTGTACTGGGTCATGAACATCTGGTGCAGGCTGTTGAAGTGCGGCCCGGTCACGTTCCAATGGAAGTTGTGGGTCATCAGGTAGAGGGTGTAGCTGTCTGCCAGCAGGCGGGAAAGACCTTCCACGATCCTGGCCCGATCCCTATCCTTGATGCCGATATCGATACCGATTACACGCTTCTTGCTCATCGCCGCACTCCTTTATGTGGTGCAGCAATTGTGCGCCAGAAAGCTGCGGGGACCCATCGGTAAATGCCCTGACCCCGATAGGCAGGGCCTATCTCAGCGCCGGTCGAAGACACGCTCTTCGCGACACAGGAAGCCGCCTACGGGCGACAGGATACTGAAGCGGCCGAGGACACGGGCAAGCGCATTTCCGGCCGTCGCCGCCTCGATCAGCGGATCGGGGCCGGGCGGGAGAATCGCCTCCAGCGCCACATCGAAAAATGGCCCGGGCG
>JAUMBX010000121.1:2146-6737 GCA_032119515.1 Steroidobacteraceae bacterium
CTGCCTCAATCGAGGGATCAGGGCCAGACGGCAGGATCATTTCCAAAACGAGGTCGAAAAACGCGCCAGGGGGCGGATTGGCCTCGGGAACCGGCCGCGCGATGCCCATCCAGGGCGCACCGGGAATTGCCTCTGCAATTTTCTGCAACAGCCCAGGCTCATCGCAAGCACCCTGCTCCCGCAAGAACACCATGGCCTTGTGATGGGGGCCGGGACCCGGATCGCGCCCCAGTTCCGCACCCTCGCGGCAGGGCACGAAGGCCAGTTGGTCGACCTCGTAGAACAGGCCACCGTCTGCGGCCAGGGGCGGCCATTCCGGGTGCTCGGCCGCGGCGGCCAGGTCCTCGAGCCCAGCGGTCCAGATCACCGGCACGCCGCGGAAGGGCACCGGCGGAAAGGGCGCCAACCGGCACTCCTCGCCTACCCCGTGATTCTGCAGGTAGCGGACGAAGTACGGGATGCGCGCCGTCATCACGCCATGAGGGTCACGCCAGTGGGCGTGGAACTGCTCGTCGCTGAGCCCGGCTTTCTTTACGATGAAGGCGTAGGTCTTGATCATAGGGACAACTTTACCGAACTGGAGACACGAAGTGGACTTGCATGAATTTCTCGAGAAGGAATCCATCCGCGAACTGCGCTACGCCTACTCCGCCTGCATCGACGGCCAGGACTATGCGCAGCTGGCGACCCTGTTCGCCGAGGATGCGATCTGCGAATTCGGCGAGGAGTTCGGCGGCAACTGGATGGGTCGCACAACCATTGCCGCCAATTACAGATCGGTGATGGCCACCTACGGCGGGCCCTTCGAGGTGATCCATGTCGTCACCAACCCGCTGATCACGCTGACCGGCCCGTACACCGCCCGCGGCCGATGGTATCTGCTCGACCTGCTGCATCGCCAACAGCCCGGGACGCCGGCGGTCACCGCCGGTGGCGAAACCAATCCCCTGCTCTACACGGCGATCTACGAGGACGAATACCGAAAGGTGGAGGGCCGCTGGCTGTTCAGCCGCATCCGCATCCACCTGTTGTGGCCGCAGCAGACGCTGAAAGATGCGTCAGTCCTGCCGCAAACGGGCAGGATCAGCGAGTAATCCGACGAGCGTATTGCTGAAGCGCGCGGCATCGGCACCGTTCAATACGCGGTGATCGTAGGAGAGCGACAGCGGCATGATGAGGCGCTTCTGAATGGTCTCGCCCACCACGGCAGGTCTCCACCGGGCCGGACAAACGCCAAGGATCGCGACTTCTGGCGCGTTGATGATGGGCGTAAAACCCGCGCCGCCCAGGTTGCCCAGGCTTGAAATGGTAAAGCAGCCTCCCTCCATCTCAGTCGGCCTTAGCTTGCCGGCGCGGCCCCGCTCTGCAAGGTCGCGAACAGCGACTCCGAGTCCGTGCAGGTCCATCCGATCGGCACCATGGATTACGCCCACCACGAGACCCGCTGGAGAATCCACGGCGATGCCGAGGTTCAGGTAGTGCTTGAGCGCGACCCGCCGACCCGCCTCATCAAGGGTCGCGCAAAAGCGCGGATGCTCACTCAGCGCCAGCGCGCAGGCCCGCGCCACCCAGGCCACCATGGATGGACGCGCACCGGTACTGGCAGATCGCTCCCGCTCAGCCTCCAGTTCAGTGACGTCTGCCTCTTCGAAGTGGGTGACGTGCGGAATGCGACTCCATGCTTCCGCAAGCCGGCTGCCGCCAATCTGCATGATGCGCGACAGGGGTTGCCAGCTGACCGGACCGAAGGCATCACGGTCGTCTCCGGAATCGCCGTTCACGCAGCACTGCCCTGGGCCAAGGCAGCGCGCAGCTCGTTCTTGAGTACCTTACCGCCTGCATTGCGCGGCAAGGAGCCGACGAACTCATAGCGACGGGGAACCTTGTAGCCAGCAAGCCGATCTCGACAGTGGCTCTCAAATTCAGCCGGCTGGGCACTGCTGCCCTGGCGACGGACCACAAAGGCGACCAACGATTCGCCCCAGTGTTCGTCGGGCATGCCGACGACCGCAGCCTCCAGCACCTCGGGGTGGTGCACCAACTGCTCCTCGATCTCACGCGGATAGATGTTCAAGCCACCACTGATGACCATGTCCTTTTTCCGGTCGACGATATAAAAGTAGCCGTCATCATCCCGTCGAGCGAGGTCACCGGCACTGATCCAACCGTCACGCATGCAGGCAGCGGTTTCATCGGGGCGAGCAAAATAACCGTTGAACAGGTAGGGAGACCGCGAATAGAGCTCACCGACCTCACCCGGACCGACTTCCCGTCCATCCTCATCGAGCAATCGAATTTCATTGAGGGCGAAGGCACGCCCGACGCTTCGCTCGCGGACAAGCTGATCGGCAGGCCGAAGATTGGTGACGACGCCTGCTTCGGTCGAGCCATAAGTCTCGTGGAGCTTGCCCTCACCCCAGTAAGCGACGATTTTTTCCTTGGTCGCCTGGGGCAGGGCCGAGGCATTGGACATGATCGTCCTCAGGGCCGCAGCCTTGCCCTGCCAGTGATCAAGAACGGGTTTCTCGAGGGCAAAGATTGCATGGTAGTGCGCCGGGACCATGAAGACACCGGTAAACGGCTGCTCCACCAGTTTACGAAGCACCAGCTCCGGGTCAAAGGCGGGCAATACGTCTACAGTACCGCCAAAGTAGAGCGACGCCATGATGAAGGCAAAACCCGCACCATGGGCCATGGGCGCAATGCCCAGCTGGAGGTCATCGGGACCATAGCAACCGTACTCCATCGCCATGGCGTGGAAAGTCAACGTGCGGGACCGATGGGAAATGACGATACCCTTCGGCTTGCCCGTGGTTCCAGAACTGTAGACCAGCGTGAATGGATCGCGCTCGTCCAGGCCCGACAGGGGGCCAATGGGCCGTGTATCGCCCAGCCAGGACTCGAACTGCGGGCCCAGCAGCAACTTCTTCTCGAGACTGGAAGCGGTCACTGAGGAGGCGAGGTCTGCCAGCCTGGAATGCGCTATCAACATACGGGCGCCGCAATCCTCACAGGCTTCGGTCACCTCACGCGCAGTCAAGCGCGGACTCAGGGTGGCCACTACCAGCCCAGCGTCCGACAATCCGCAGGACCATCGCTGGTCCAATCGGTATGAAGCCCTGGTGGAACGGGTCCGCAAGGCCGAGCAGGAGGCATCACCGCGCAGCGAGGATCTTGCCCGGGCGGTGGCCGATGCTGCCTTCAGGTTGATGTCCTACAAGGACGAGTACGAGGTGGCCAGGCTGCTCGCCCATCCAAGTTTCCATGCCGACCTGAGGCGTCGTTTTGCTGGACCGTTCCGGATGAGCTTTCACCTTGCGCCACCACTGCTTGAGGGCAAGGATCGCGCGACAGGCCGGCCGCGCAAAAGGACTTTCGGCCAATGGCTGCTACCGTGGCTGCGACTGCTCGCACGGATGAAAGTCCTGCGCGGCACCTCATGGGACCCCTTTGGCTGGACCCGGGAGCGGCGACAGGAACGGCAACTCATAGACGAATATTTTTGCCTCATCGACCAGATCGTAGGTGGACTAACTCCGGAGAATCATGTCCTGGCGGTTCAGATCGCGCACCTGCCGCAAGAAATCCGCGGCTATGGCCCGATCAAGCAGGCGTCCATCGTCCGTTTCCGGATACGTCAGGAGGAGTTGCTGGCAGATTGGAATAAACTCACGCGGTAAACATGGAGGGCGAAAAATGATCCGATCCATCCTGATCCTGGCCGCACTGTTTGCCACGGCGACAGCCACCGCAGACATCGAACGTCGGACGCTTAACAACGGCCAGCTGGTGCTGGAGGACATTCCGGAGATTCCCAAGCAGATCGCCGACGACCTGCTGCGCTACCAGAACGTCCGCTCGGCGAGTGTGTTCGACTGGACGGCGGACGGCAGGAGCCTGTACGTCTCAACCCGCTTCGGCGACGTGCCCCAGCTACACCGGGTCGATGCCCCTGCCGGCGCGCGCACCCAGCTGACCTTCTTCGACGAGCCCCTTGGCAGCGTGTTGCGTCGTCCGGGCGCCAATACGCTGGTCTTCTCCATGGACGCCGGCGGTAGCGAGTTCGCCCAGCTGTTCCTGCTCGACCCGACCAATGGTGAATCGAGCATGATCACCGACGGCAAGTCCAGGAACAGCGGAGTCAACTGGAATCGAGATGGTAGCCAGCTCGCCTTCGTCAGCACCCGACGCAACGGGGCCTCGAACGACATCTGGGTGATGGACCCAGACCAGCCGCACACGGCGCGCATCGTGCTGGAATCCCCCGACGGTACGGCCTGGGGCGCCGCAGACTTTTCCGCCGATGGCAAGCAGCTGCTGGTCGGCAACTACGTCAGCATCAATGACTCGCGCGTTCACCTGCTTGATCTCACCAACGGTGAGCAGCGCCGACTGGCGGGCGGTAGCGACGACGTTTCGGCGAATTCGCCGGTGGCCTTCGATGCCGAAGGCAAGGGCTTCTGGTTGGTGACGGATGCGGGCAGCGAGCACGGGCGCCTGGCCTGGCAGTCGCTGGAGCCAGGCTCGACGCCCGAGGTCGTCACCGGAGCCATCGAGTGGAGCGTCGAGGGCATGGCCGTCAGCGACGACC
>JAUMBX010000122.1:0-1231 GCA_032119515.1 Steroidobacteraceae bacterium
CAGCGGCAAGGTCTATTACGACCTGCTGGAGCAGCGCCGGGCCGAGAAGCTCGGTGACGTGGCACTGGTCCGGGTGGAGCAGCTGTATCCGTTCCCGACCGAGCGTTATGCCGAGGTGCTCGAGCGCTACCGCAGCGCTCGTGACGTGGTCTGGTGCCAGGAAGAGCCCCAGAACCAGGGCGCGTGGTACCAGATTCGCCATCGCTTGCAGGAGTGCCTCGGTTCCCGCCACACGCTCATGTACGCCGGCCGCGCTGGCGCAGCGGCGCCGGCGGCGGGCATCCACAAGCTGCACGTCGAGGAACAGGCCGAGCTGGTCGGTGCCGCGCTGCGTGGCGCCACCACCGAGACCACCCACCGCGACACTTCTTACCTGACCGTCCAACCCATCAGGAAAAGCTCATGACAGTCGAAGTCAAAGTCCCGCAGCTTCCGGAATCGGTGGCCGATGCGACCCTCGTGACCTGGCACAAGCAGCCGGGCGACCCGGTGCGTCGCGACGAGAACCTTGCCGACCTGGAGACGGACAAGGTGGTGCTCGAAGTGCCTTGCCCGGTGGATGGGGTCATGGGACAACATCACGTCGTGGCGGGCGCGACGGTGACTGCCGGCAGCCTGCTTGCCGGGATCGAGGAGGGTGCGGCGGTTGCAGCGCCCGCTGCGGCGGCATCTGTCACCGCTCAGAAAGCAGCGACGGACCAGCCCGAGACCTCTGGCAAACCCTCTCCAGCCGCCAAGCGCCTGCTGGAGGAGAACCAGCTGGCGGCCGCCGAGGTGCCAGGCTCTGGCAAGGACGGCCGCATCACCAAGGGTGACGTGTCACGCCATCTCTCGGGTCGGGCATCAGCGGTCGACGCCGGCCAGGGGTCCGTCGAGCCGGCCGCCTCGCGCACGCCGAGACGGGTGCCGATGACGCGACTTCGGGCGAGGATTGCGGAACGCCTGGTCGAGGCCCAGTCCACCCAGGCCTTGCTGACCACCTTCAACGAAATCGACATGCTCGCGCTGAGTGACCTGCGCGCCCGATACAAGGACGCCTTCGAGAAACGTCACGGCGTTCGTCTGGGTTTCCTGTCCTTCTTCGTCAAGGCCTGCATCGAGGGGCTCAAGCGCTTTCCGGTCATCAATGCGGCCGTGGACGGCAATGACATCGTCTATCACGATTTCTACGACGTCGGCGTGGCAGTCTCGACCGACCGGGGCCTGGTGGTCCCCATCCTGCGCGACGCCG
>JAUMBX010000122.1:1241-5640 GCA_032119515.1 Steroidobacteraceae bacterium
AGCCGCCGAAGAACAGCACTACCATCAGGCCAGACACGGCTATCATCGCCGCGTATTCGCCCATGAAGAACATGGCGAACTTCATCGAGCTGTATTCGGTGTTGTAGCCGCCGACCAGCTCGGTTTCGCGGAGATCGAGAAAGCGGTCAGCGATTTTGCCGGTCGGGCCCGCAGCGGCAGCCTGACGCTCGAGGAATTGACCGGCGGCACGTTTTCCATCACCAATGGCGGTGTCTTTGGTTCGTTGCTCTCGACGCCCATCGCCAATGCGCCGCAGAGCGCCATCCTGGGCATGCACAAGATCCAGGAACGGCCCGTGGTGGTGGATGGACAGGTCGTTGTTCGACCCATGATGTATGTGGCGCTCACTTACGATCACCGCATCATCGATGGACGCGAGGCCGTGCAGTTCCTGGTGGCCGTGAAGAATGCGCTGGAGGATCCGGCGCGCCTGCTGCTGGAGGTGTGAGGACAGTCATGATGAGTGAGAGCTTCGACGTCGTCGTCATCGGTGGCGGGCCTGCCGGTTATCCGGCCGCCATCCGCGCTGGGCAGCACGGGCTCAAGGTTGCTTGCATCGATGGCTGGAAGAACTACGATGGCAGTGCGGCGTTTGGGGGCACCTGCCTCAACGCGGGCTGTATTCCCTCCAAGGCGTTGCTGGAGTCCACCGAACTGCTACACCGGGCCCAGCACGAGTTCGCTCGGCACGGCATCCGCACCTCCGGCGTCGAGTTCGACCTCGCCACCATGCAGAAGCGCAAGGCGGGTATCGTGCGCCAGAGCACCCAGGGCATCCTGGCCCTGTTCAAGGCGGCGGGCGTCACTCCGCTGCAGGGGCACGGTCGGCTGTTGCCGGGCCGTGAGGTGGAGTTCGTGTCCCACGAAGGCGAAGTCCGCCGGCTGTCTGCGCGACACGTGATCCTGGCCTCCGGTTCCGAGCCCATGCCGCTGCCGGGTGTGCCTTTCGATGGCAAGCGCGTGGTGGACTCCTGGGGCGCCCTCGAGTTCGACTCTGTCCCGGCGCGTCTCGGCATCATCGGTGCGGGCGTGATCGGCCTCGAACTGGGCAGCGTCTGGCGTCGGTTGGGCGCGGAGGTCGTGGTGCTGGAGGCCATGCCTGATTTCCTCCCCATGGCCGATGGACAGGTCGCCCGCGAGGCGCTGAAACATTTCCGCAAGCTGGGCCTTGACCTGCGTCTGGGTGCCAAGGTGTCCTCGGCCACCGTCGGTGAACAGGGAGTGGAAGTCGCTTACGTCGATGCGTCCGGCGAGCAGAGGCTCACCTTCGATCGCCTCATCGTGGCCATCGGTCGTCGCCCCTACACCGAAGGTTTGCTGGGCGAGGGCACCGGGGTCGTGCTGGATCCCCGGGGACGCATCGAGGTCGACGAGCGTTGCAGCACCGGGGTGGAAGGTGTGTGGGCGGTGGGCGATTGCGTGAAGGGCCCCATGCTGGCCCACAAGGGCAAGGAGGAGGGCTTGGCCGTGGCCGATCTGATCGCGGGGCATTACGCCGAGATCGACCACGCATTGATCCCCTCCGTCATTTACACGGCCCCCGAAATCGCCTGGGTCGGCCAGACCGAGGAGCAGGTCAAGGCCTCAGGGCGTGCCTACAAGGTGGGGAACTTCCCGTTCATGGCCAGCGGCAGGGCTCGGGCCATGGAGGCCTCCGCAGGGTTCTGCAAGCTGATCGCTTCTGCAGAGGACGACGAAATCCTCGGTGTGCACGTGATTGGACCGATGGCGGGGGAGTTGATCGCCGAGGCCGTGCTGGCCATGGCGTATTCGGCGAGCAGCGAAGACCTGCAGCGCACCGTCCATGCGCATCCCACGCTTTCCGAGGCGCTTCACGAGGCGGCGCTGGCCGCTGACAAGCGGGCGATCGACTGCCTGAATCGCTAGATATTCAGTCGCTCCGGCACGCTTCGCAGGTGCAGGTCACGCTGCGGGAACGGAATCTCGATGCCCGCCTCCCGCAGCACTTCCAGGATCCTGATGCAGGCCTCGCTCTTGGCGACGGGGGCGGCGTCGGCGTCGCGAATCCAGAAGCGAATCGAGAAATCCAGGGAGCTGTCCCCGAAGCCGGTCATCACCACGACAGGCTCCGGCAGGGCCAGGGCGGTCGGCTGGCCGCGGGCCACCTCGAGCAGCAGGCGCTGGACTTCACGCACGTCGCTGCCGTAGGCGACTCCCATCTCGATCTCGATCCTCCGGTCGCTGTCCGATAGTGTCCAGTTCACCAGCTTGCCGCTGAGCAGGTCGCCATTGGGTACGACCACTTCCGCCCCTTCCCAGGTCCTGATCCGGGTGGCGCGCAGGCCGATCTCGGCGACCCGACCTTGCAGGTTGTCGACGTCGATCACGTCGCCCGGCTGGATCGGGCGCTCGAACATCAGGATCAGGCCGGAAACGAAATTGTTGACCACGGTCTGCAGGCCGAAGCCGATGCCCACGCCGAGTGCCCCCACCACCAGTGCGACCTGACCCGGCTCGATGCCGGCGATGGTCATGGCCACCAGGAGTCCCAGGAAGAGTACGGCGTAGTAGGCGAGCGTTGCCGTGGTGTTTCTGACCCCAGGCGGCCAGCGCAGCCGGGTCAGCACCTCCTCCTGGAGCAGGAACCGGGTGAACCTGGCCGAGTAGGTCGCCAGCAGCACGCCGATGATGAAGGCCACCACGTCGCCGACCGAGATGGTCAACTGGCCGAGCGTCAGCGATGCAGCCAGGATCTGGCGGAACAGGCGCTCGACTGGGCTCCAGAGCGTAAAGGCCTGCAGGGTGAGGTAGGCCCAAAAGGTGACCGCCAGCAGGTGGACGCCACCCCCGAACACCCTCGTGACCTGTGAGCCGTGCAGTTCGACCATCCTGAGTCGCCGTCCCGCCGGGCTGTTGACCACCAGCAGGACCAGGTCATCGAGTACCGTTGCCGTGGCGAAGAGAATGGCCGACGCATAGGTGGCGAGCGTGGTTCCGCCCAGTAACAGGTCGGCCAACGAGAGATTGCCGAGCAAGTTGGCGGCTGTGGCCGCAGCGACCAGCAACAGGCCGGCGGGCGCGATGGGTGCGACCCGGGCGAGCCAGGAATCTGGCTGCAGCGCCGAGCGGCGACGCAGGCTGATCACCTTCCAGAGGATCAACGCCAGCCCGCCCGCCACCAACAGCTGGCTGGCCCGAAACAGCGGGGAGTCGTAGGGAATCAGGGCCCGCCCCCGATCGATGGCAAATACCAGGGCCAGCGCCAGGACCAGCAGATAGCGCCCGGCCACCAATCGCCTGGGCAACACCCTGAGCAGCAGGCCCATGGCGGCGAGGCTGGCCGCGGATTTCACCAGGGAGGGGGCAAGGTCCATCAGTAGCAAGGTGAGCGAAAGGGCAATCAGCACCAGCGCCGAGAACGGATGCTGCAGCAGTCGCCCGGCATCGGGTGTCAGCCCGGTGTCGATGCCTGACCAGGCCGGCCGGCGGCTCGCCCACACCAGCGCCGTCAGGAACATCGCGAGACAGAAGGCCCAGAGTTGCAGGAGCTGTCGGTTGGCCTCGAAATAGTCCCTGCTATAAGCGAGCTGGTCCTGCAGCTGTGCCTGCATGCCCTCGCGGTCGGCCACGCTGGGCAGGGACATCGACATGCCCCGCCAGATCGGCGGCAGCTCGGACTCGAAGTAGCGCTGGCGGACCCTCGATTCGGCTTCCTCAATGGTGGCCTCGAGAACGCCGAGTCTTGCGTCGAGCCTCGCGGCCGCCTCGCGCTGGGCCAGGGCAGCTTTGAGGGGCTGTTCCAGCTGCTGGCGGGTACTGGCAATGAGGCGCAGGACGGCGATGGCTTCATCCTGCAGGGGCTGGGAAAGGCTGTCGGCTCGGGCCGTCTCGACGGTCAGGCGCCAGATGGTGGTCATGTCGGCAATGGCCGCTGCATCGTCCGACAAGCGGGTTACGCGTTGCAGCTGCTGCGCCTGCATCCGCTCGACCCGCTGGCGGTAGAAGGCGACCTGACTGGCGAGTTCGGTCAGGCGAAAGGACGGTACTTCGCCCAGTCGAGTCAGGTCCCGTTGCGAGGCCAGGCGGTCGATGGCGGTGGCGATGGCCTGCGCATCCATGCCCCGGGTCGACTCCCGCGCCTCGAGGTGCGCGCCCATGGTGTCAAGCGCCAAACGGGTATCGGAGGCTGCCGTCGGGATCAAGCCGCCGGCGATGGGCGCCAGGTCAACGGCTTCGGTGGTGGCGGCCGGAGCGGCAAGCAGGACGCCCGCCAACAGGCAGCACGCGCACCGGCCAAGTCGTCTGATCATGCTGCAATTCTAGTATCATCCAGCCATGGGAGTCAGACGTTCGCGGGGCCTGCGGTTGACGGCCATGCCGGTCATGACCGCAGTCTCCGTGTCGCGTAGGGCCAGGG
>JAUMBX010000123.1:0-808 GCA_032119515.1 Steroidobacteraceae bacterium
CTGAAAAAAGCCGTCCGCAGCCGTCCCGGCTTCCAGTCGCGGGTCTTTGGGTGCATTCATATCAGACACTCCTCCGCCGATCGAAGATGTCGGCACTAGGCCGGTTCCGGTGACGGGCTCGCCGCCGCGCCGAACTGGACGGTGACCGCGGTGCCGCCCGTCTCCCGGCATTGCTCCGGCCGCTGCAGGTGCGCGCATGCGCCCGTGTCCCCCGGGCACTCGTCCTTGTCGGTGGGGATGAACCGGCAGCGCGTCGAGTTCATGAGGATCTTGAACCCGTAGCGTTCGGCGAACATCTGCATGCGCAGCAGATCAAAGCCTTTCCCGCCGGCCTTGAAGTCATACGGGCTGCGGGTGGAGTACTGCAGCGGCTCATAGGCCGTGAAGAAATTGCCGATGATCAGACGCTGGTTTTCGGCGGTGATCCCGGTGCCGGTGTCCTCGATTTCAAGCTCCGGCCCTGCGCTTCCGGGGCGGACGGCCACCCGCACGTCGCCGCCGTCCGGGGTGTTTTCCACCGCGTTGCGAATCAAACCCTCGATGACCTTGACCAGCACCTCGGCCGGGAGGAACACCGGCGGGGTCTCCTCCAGGCGCACCTCCAGCCTGACCCGGCGGTGGTCGAATTTGGGACGCACGATCTTGACCACCTCGTCCGTAAACCGGGCGAGGTCTATTTGCTCGGATCGCGCCTCCCGCGGCCCGAAAAGCCATTCGATGCGGCGGCGCAGCTGCTCGGTGGCGCTTTCCTCTCCGAAGGCTTCGGCCGCCAGGGCCTCCAGCTCGTCGGCGCACTGATCCAGCAGGA
>JAUMBX010000123.1:818-2830 GCA_032119515.1 Steroidobacteraceae bacterium
AGCATCCGGTGAGGGGTCACATCCTTCTCCTGCAGCAGGTCCTCGATCTGGTACTGCATGTCCAACACGCGCTGCAGATTGCGCCGGGCGCGCTCGATCGTGATCTCCCATCGGCCGCCGCTGCTCTGCGCGGCCAGCTGCTTGGCCAGCAGGTTCAGGGATGCGGAGAGCACCGACAGCGGCGTCTTGAGTTCGTGCGACAGGTGATGGATGACGCGATCCTTGGCGCGGTTCAGACTCCGGACCGCCTGAAGGGAGCGTTCCAGCGCTTCGTTGATGCTGGCATTCTCGATGGGCAGGGCCACGAGGTTGGCCAGGCTGGAAAGCAGCGCCAGGTCGCTTGCGGTGAACGGCCCGCCTTTCTTGTTGACGGGTTGGTTCGACTGGGCAGCAGCAACATCATCGTCGGCCAGCCGAAGGTGGGGAAGAGCAGCTTCATTTGCGGGCTGATCAGGGCCTTGCGGGAGGGAGCCGACACCTTCATGGGAGAGGAGATCCTGAAGCCGCAACAGCCGATGCCTGTGCTGGTGTTTGGCACCGATCAACAGGAGAGCGACTGGCTGTACTTCCTGCAGAAAGAGGGCCTGGCAACAGAAGACAAGCAGCTGCTTGAGCCGTTGGAGTTCTTCTGCTCAGTGGATGGCCAGGGCCGGTACAACTTCACTCGGCAAGGGGTGGCGGCAATGGTGCAGAAGGTGTGTAAGCACAGCTTCCCCTTGGTGGTGTTGGACAGCCTGAGTTCGATGATGGAGCCGACCGGGCTGGACGAGAACCTGGCGCAGTACGCAGCACCGATCCGGTACGCCCTGCAGGCGCTGACAGGTGCAGGGGCAACTGTGGTGGTCCTTCACCACACGACGAAACGGGTGGCGAGTTGGGACTGGGTTGAGGAGTGCCGAGGCAGTAGCTCGATCACGTCAGTATTCGGCTGGGGTGTGCTGGCTCGTTGGGTCGCGGCTGAAGCTGCTGAAATGTCTCGCACCGATACCCGTGTGGCCTTCATCGGCAAGGGCCGTGGCAAAAGCAGTTCAGGGGGCGCAATGGGTCGCTATGGGGATAGCGGCTGGGAGGCTTTGGGCGGGCTGCCGAGGGCGCAAGCCATCGAGGCAGTACGCCTCAAGGAAGTCGAGCTGACGAACGTTCGCGCTCTGGTTTTCGATCAGGTCACGAACTACCACCTGATGGGTCAGGACTGCACCGCCTACGACGTGGCCAATGCGATCGAGAAGCGAGAGCAGAACGTGGCAAGGGAGCTGCGGAAGCTGACGATGCTGGGCTTGGTGGTAGTGACCCGCGAAACGCCTACCGGGGCAAGACCAAGGAGGCACTACGCCTTGTCTGAAATGGCTGATGCCCTGGGTCGTGGGGAAGACGGGTCAGAAGTGGTCCGTGATTCTTTCCCTTCCACTTCTTCCCTACCGGTAGAGAGATTATTTAATTCTTTTGATTCTTATGGGGTGGAGGGGCAATTGAATCAAGAAAACCATTTAGGGCCTCGCGGGGAGGGTGATTCTGCTGAAGGGCCCAAAGGGAAAGAATCACTCCCCCAAGTGGGCATGTCGGTCGAGAAGCTCCAGGGGGGTCACTGGCAGAACGGCTGGGTAATCAAGGACGCCAGCAACCTGCACAAGGTCGAGATCGAGAAGCTGGGCAACCGGCTGGTGAAGTTCGTCTCTCAGCGCTGGCTGATCGACATTCGCCCCTGCAGTGGTTCACCGTTTGCCGTGTCTGCTACGCCTGCTGAGGCAGAGCCCAAGGCCGAGGAGGAGTGGATCTGATGGCTGAGCACACGATCAGCTCAATCACTGGTGAGCTTGTGACCCGTGGCATCCCCCGGTGGGATCCGCCGGACAGTGACGGGCCTGTGCCGGTGCCACCGACTGCCTGGTGGATCTTTGAGCCCGAGGAAGGGGAGCGGGGGCAGCTGCACATCGTCGGGAGTGTGGGTGAGGCCTGCTGGCAGCTTGAGGTGGGCTTCTGCCTGGAGTGCGGGGAAGTGATCGACGCGCTGG
>JAUMBX010000124.1:0-4677 GCA_032119515.1 Steroidobacteraceae bacterium
AATATGATGCTGATCTAATGAGAGAGATATTACCATTAGAAGTGAAGAAAGAAACTGCTCCACCATTTCCTGCATTACCAACATTTGTAATCGAGTACGCAAAAGATGCCGAGTTGGTGAGCGAGACCCGCCTGCGCAAGAAGGTGATGGCCATGCTGGAAGGACGCTCCGGACCCTGTTTGGTTCCATGATTCTAGCCGCTTGACCGGATCGACGCAGCCAGGGCGAGCAGGGCGTCCTCGATCACCAGCAGTCGGCCGAGCTTTTCGGCCGGCACCTGCAGCCGACCGGCGAGGTCGGCCAGGCTGAACCGTGCAAGTTCCGCCACCGAACGTCCCTCCAGTTGCGCCGCGGTGAGTTCGCAGGCCGCCAGCAGATGGGGGCAGCCCCAGGCCCGGAACCGGGCCTCGATGACCTGACCGTCCCGACAGAGGGCCGCGAACACCACCCAGGCCGTACGATCCAGCGCCTCGGCCTCGCCACGCACCACCCTCCCGGCCGCTGGGTCGATATCGCCCGCATGGGCCGGGGTAAAAAACAGGTCCCTAACCTCGGTGCAATAGTTGCCGGTTGCCATCATCGGATCCTGGAGCGAACGCCAGCCGGAGCTCGCTCGCGCAGACGGGTCACGGCCTCGACGATGACGGCAGCCGCCCGGTCCACCTGCGCGGCGTCCGTCCAGCGGCCGAGGCTCAGCCGCAGGGAGGCCTGGCAAGCCAGGTCATTCAGGCCCATGGCGCGCAGCACGTAGGAAGGCTCCGCAGAGGCTGAGGCGCAGGCCGACCCACTGGAAGCCCACACCCCCGACTGGATGGCCAGCATCAGGCTCTCGCCCTCCACCCCCTCGAAACCCAGGTTGAGGGTACCGGGGAGGCAGTCCTGGGCCGGCGAATTGCGCCAGACGCCCTCTGCGGCCTGCAGCCGGTGCCAGAGGCGCTCACGCAGCGCGGTCAGTCGCTCCGCCTCGGCGTGCATGTGCTGCAGTGCCAGCTCTGCAGCCATGCCGAAGCCCAGGATCTGGTGCGTCGCACTGGTCCCCGACCGCAAGCCCTGCTCCTGGCCGCCGCCGAATTGCAGGGGCTGCAATGCAGTCAGGGCCCGTACCGAGCAGGCCAGTGCGCCAATGCCCTTCGGCCCGCCCAGCTTGTGGGCGGTGAAGGCCAGCAGGTCCACCCCGAGCGCCTCGACGTCCAACGGCAGCTTGCCCGCCCCCTGCGCGGCATCGACGTGCAGCAGGGTGCCACGGGCCCGACAGGCCGCGCCGATGGGCGCCAGGTCGCACAGCGCCCCGGTCTCGTTGTTCGCGTGCATCACGGACACCAGCAGCGTGTCCTTGCGCAACGCCTCGAGCACCTGCCCGGGGTCGACGCAGCCGGCCCGGACAGGCTTCAGCCAGGTCACCTCAAAACCTTCCTTCTCCAGCTGCCGGCAGGCGTCGATGACGGCGCGGTGCTCGCCACGGGAGGTGATGACGTGCCGGCCCCGGTCGCGCCGGCCGCGGGCCACACCCAGCAGGGCCAGGTTGTTGCTTTCGGTCGCACCGGAGGTGAGCAGCAGCCGCGCCGGGTCCGCACCGACCAGGGCAGCGACGGCCCTGCGCGCCTGCTCGATGGCGAGCGCGGCCCGCCTGCCACCGGGATGGCTGGAGGAGGGGTTGGCCTGCAGGTCCGGCTCGGTCAGGGCCTGCGCCATCGTCTCCGCCACCCGCGGATCGACGGGCCAGCTCGCCGCATAGTCGAGATAGACGGGTGCGCTCATGAATCGGACCCGCCGGAGCGCTGGTCGATGGCCGTGAGGATCCCGCGCAGGATCTGCACTTCCTTCTCGTCCGGGTATGCCCGGGCCAGCAGGCGCTCCATCCGCTGCACCAGATTGCTGACGTTACGCGGTTCCTCGAAGCCGAGCCGCTGGAGGGTCGCCTCCAGGTGTCGGCTCAGATGAGCCAACTGGGCCGGCGTGGCGGGCGGCGCCTCCGCTGCCAGGCGCCTGGGCTCGACCCTCTGGGCCCGCCTGATCTCCCAGGTGATCACCTGGACCGCCTGGGCGAGGTTCAGTGACTCGTAATCGGGATTGGCCGGGATGTTGAGCAGCGCATGGCAATGACCGAGCTGCTCGTTGGATAACCCGTTGCGCTCATTGCCGAACAGCACGGCCACCGGGCCCTCTCCCCGCACCTCCTCCAGCTGCCGAGCTGCCTCGGCCGGGTCGAACACCCGCCAGCGGGCGCTCCTCGGTCTGGCGCTGGTGGCCAGCACCAGGCGGCAATCGCCGATCGCCGCGGGGATGTCGGCCACGACGCGGGCACGCTCCAGCAGGTCCACCGCCGCGGAAGCCCGCGCGGTGGCCTCTGCCGAGGGGAAGAGTGCTGGGTTGACCAGCACCAGTTCCTCGAGCCCCATGTTCTTCATGGCCCGTGCGGCGGCCCCGATGTTGCCAGGATGGCTGGTTTCGACCAGGACGATGCGGATTTGGTGCCCCATGCTGGTATTCTAAGCGCCCCCATGCATCCACTCCTCAACATCGCCGTACGCGCCGCACGCCGCGCCGGCAGTCTGATCGTGCGTAACCTCGACCGCGGACCCGCCCTGGCCGTCTCCGCCAAGGGACGCAACGATTTCGTCACCGAGGTCGATCGCATGGTCGAGGCCGAGATCGTCCAGATCCTCCGCAAGTCCTACCCTGAGCACGGCATCCTGGCCGAGGAAAGCGGGTTGTCTCCCGGTGACGATACGGTTTGGGTCATCGATCCACTCGATGGCACCACCAATTTCCTGCACGGCTTTCCACATTTCTGCGTGTCCATTGCCGCCGAGTATCGCGGCAAGGCCGAGGTGGCCGTGGTCTTCGATCCCCTGCGCAGCGAGCTGTTCACCGCCGAGCGCGGGGTCGGCGCCCAGCTCGACGGCAAACGTATCCGGGTGAGCGGTCAGAAGAGCCTCGACGGCGCGCTGATCGGCACCGGCATGCCCTATCGCGCCAACCTGAAACACCTGAAGCCCTACCTCGGCATGCTGGAGTCCGTCATGGGCGTCGCCGCGGGCATCCGCCGGCCGGGTTCGGCTGCACTCGACCTGGCCTACGTGGCGGCGGGCCGCATCGACGGCTTCTGGGAGATCGGCCTGTCTCCCTGGGACACCGCAGCCGGTGCCCTGCTGGTCACCGAGGCGGGCGGCCGGATCGGCACGCTGGCAGGCAGTCCGTATGCCGGCAACGGCCATATCGTGGGCGGGGCACCCAAGGTGTTCTCGTCGCTGGTCGAGGCCCTCGCCCCGCACCTCACCGCAGAGCTCAGGGCCTGACCCGCGGAACCGCCAGGAGTTCGATCACGGCAGGCTGTCGGCCTCTTCCCGCTTATCGGGAGGCATGAGGTCACGCTGGGACAGCCCCAGGTCCAGCACGGTGGCACCGGCCACGTAGATCGAGGAATAAGTACCCACCACGATACCGACTGCCAGCGCGGCGGCAAATCCGCGCAGGGCCTCCCCGCCCAGGAACAGCAGGGACAGCACCACGAGCAGGGTCGTGCCAGAGGTCATGAGGGTCCGGGACAGCGTCTCGTTGATGGCCCGGTCCACCACCTCGGCCGGAGTGGCCTTGCGCATGGAGAGCAGCCGCTCGCGAACCCGGTCGAAGACCACCACGGTGTCATTGAGGGAATAACCGATCACCGCGAGGATCGCAGACAGCACCGCGAGGTCGAAGGTCATCTGCGTGAGCGCGAAGAAGCCCACCACCAGGAAGGGATCATGCAGGGCGGCCAGGATGGCGCCCACGGAAAACTTCCATTGAAAGCGCAGGATGACGTACAGGCCGATGAACAAGAGCGTCATCAGCATGGCCGTGGCGCCCTTCTCGGCCAGTTCCTTGCCCACCTGCGGACCGATGGACTCGGTACGGCGGACTTCGACGCCGGGATCGACGCTCCTGATGGCAGCGACAGCCGCGTCGGTGAGTGCCATGGCCTGCTGCCCCTCGGCAGGCGGCAGACGGACCAGTACGTCGGTTGCGGTACCGAAACTCTGCACCTGCGCGTTGTCGAGGCCGGCCTCAGCTAACGCCCGACGGGTGGCCTGCAGGTCCGCAGGCCCGGAGTAACCCGCTTCCACTACCACGCCGCCGGTGAAGTCGATGCCAAAATTCAGGCCACGGACCAGCACCAGCACGATGGAGCCCACGATGATGAAGGCCGAGACGCCATACCACGCGCGGCGCTGGGCCATGAAGGGGATCGAGGTGGTCTTGCGAAACAGTTCCATGATTGCCCCTCAGATGGCCAGCTGCTCGATGCGACGGCGCCGGCCGTACACCAGGTGCACCAGGGTACGCCCCCCCATCAGCGCAGTGAACAGTGAGGTGAGGATGCCCAGGAACAGCACCACCGCGAAGCCGCGGATCGGCCCGGTGCCGAAGGCGAACAGCATCACGGCGGCAATGAGCGTGGTCAGGTTGGCGTCAACGATTGCAGAGAGCGCGTGCTGGAAACCACCCTGGATGGCGGCCGAGGGCGAGGTACCATTGCGTAATTCCTCGCGGATGCGCTCGTAGATGAGGATGTTGGCGTCGACCGCCATGCCCACCGTCAGCACGATGCCGGCGATGCCCGGCAAGGTCAGTGCAGCACCGAACAGGGACAGCAATGCCGTGATCATGACGACGTTGAACAGCAGCACCACGTCA
>JAUMBX010000125.1:0-15603 GCA_032119515.1 Steroidobacteraceae bacterium
GCCCTTGAGGTCGCGTGACCAGCTGGCAAAACGTTCGCCCCGGTAGTCCGCCTCCTGCAGCCGATGGCGCTGGATCATGGTGCCCATCGCGCCGTCCAGTACCAGGATGCGCTCGCCGAGCGCGCGCCTGAACGCCGCGGTGCGCGCCTCGCGCCCGCTCACGGCGTGCCGCCTGCCGGGACGGGGCGCCGGCCCAGCGCATGACAGATGGCGTAGCTCAGCTCGGCCCGGTTGAGCGTGTAAAAGTGGAACTCGTCGACGCCCTCACGGCGCAGCCTGGCCACCTGCTCAATGGCTACCGAGGCGGCGATCAGGCGACGGGTCTCCGCATCGTCGTCGAGCCCCTCGAAACGCTCGCGCAACCAGTCGGGCACGGTCGCGCCGCAGCGGGCCGCAAACCGCACCAGCTGCGGGAAGCGGGTGATGGGCAGGATGCCCGGCACGATGGGCAGGGTCACACCGGCCGCCGCGCAGGCATCGCGGAAACGCAGGTAGGTCGAGGTCGAGAAGAAGAACTGGGTGATGGCCCGGGTCGCGCCGGCATCCTGCTTGCGCTTGAGGACCTCGATATCGAAGGCGGGGTCGGCCGCCTCGGGATGCGTCTCGGGGTAGGCGGCGACCGACACTTCGAAGTCCGCCACCTGCCTCAACCCCGCCACCAAATCGGCCGCATAGGCAAAACCGCCCGGGTGGGGCCGGTAGCCGTCGCTGCCGGCCGGCGGATCGCCGCGCAGGGCCACGATGTGACGCACGCCCTCGTCCCAGTAGCGGCGAGCGATATCGAGCACCTCGCCACGCTCGGCGCCGACACAGGTGAGGTGTGGCGCCGCGGTGAGGCCGGTCTCGCGCTGGATGCGGGTGACCACCTCATGGGTCCGCTCGCGAGTGGACCCGTCGGCTCCATAGGTGACCGAGACGAACCTCGGCGAGAGCGGGGCCAGCCGCTGCAGGGACGACCACAGCAACTCGGCCATGGCAGGATCACCCGGCGGGAAGAATTCGAAGGAGACCTCGACGGGGGGCCTGGCTGTCGCGTCCATGCTCCGAGTGTACCTCAGTGAGGACCGCTACCCTGCGCCGCCGGCAGTGTAACGGCCATGATCCGCCCGACGTCCACGGCGTCGAAGGTCCAGGCCCGGTTGCAGAACTCGCAGCGCACCTCCACGCGACCCTGTTCAGCCAGCACGGCCTCCACCTCGGCCGCGCCCAGTGACTGGAGGATACCCTCCACCCGTTCCCGGGAGCAGGCGCACTGGAAGAAGACCGGCTCGCCGTCATACATGCGCAGATCGTCCTCGTTGAACAGGCGGTGGAGGATCACCTCGCAGGGCTGGTGCAGCAGTTCATCCGCGGTCAGCGTGGACAGCAGCATGCCGAGCCGCTCCCAGGCCTCGGCGGTCGGCTCCTCTCCCGCCTCGCCCGCGGGGATTCTTTGCAGCAGCAGGCCTGCCGACCGGTTCCGGGTAGCGGCCAGCACGAGGCGGCTCGGCAGCTGTTCCGAGCGCTCGAAATAGTCCTCCAGGCATCCGGCGAGTCGCTCGTGCTCCATCGGCACCACGCCCTGGTAACGCTGGTCGCGCTCGGGGTTCTCGATGGTCAGCGACAGCTGCCCGCCCCCGGTGAGCCGCTCCAGCGAGGCGGCCTCCGGGCAGGGGCCGGCGAGGCGGGCCACTCCACGAATGGCGCGCGCATGGGTGCATTCGGCCAGCAGCAGCCGCAGCGGTCCCTGACCCTGACATTGCAGCAGCAGGCGGCCCTCGAACTTCAGGGTGCCGGCCATCAGGACGCTGGCCGCCATGGCCTCACCCAGGGTGTGGACCACCAGCGCGGGGTAATCCTGGTGCTCGATGATCGCGCGCCAGCTGGCATCCAGCCTGACGAACTGGCCGCGGACGGGGAGATCCTCGAAGAGGAAACGGCGGAGCTGGTCGTTGTCGCCCAAGGTCAGCCGGCCAGCAGGCGCTTGAGCAGTTCGTTGACCTGACCTGGATTGGCCTTGCCGCCGGTCGCCTTCATCACCTGGCCCACGAAGAAGCCGAACAGCTTGTCCTTGCCACCGCGATAGTCGGCGAGCTGCCCGGGATTGTCCTCCATCACCTTGCGGATGACGGACTCGATCTCCGCCGTGTCGGTGATCTGCCTGAGCCCCTTGGCTCCGATCACGGCATCGGCGTCGGCTCCCTCGTCCCACATGGCCTCCAGCACTTCCTTGGCCAGCTTGCCGGAGAGCGTGCCGTCGACGATCCGCGCGATGAGACCCGCAAGGCGCCGCGCATCCACTCGCGTGGCCTGGATGTCGAGGCCATCGCGGTTGAGCAGGGCGGAGAGGTCACCCATGACCCAGTTGGCGACCAGCTTGGGCTGCCCGCCCACCAGGCCGATCACCGCCTCGTAGTAGTCAGCCAGCTCGCGGCTGGCGGACAACACGCCTGCGTCGTACTCCGGCAACCCGTGCTGGGTCACGAAGCGTTCTGCCTTGGCGTCCGGCAATTCCGGCAGGGTGGTCCTGAGTGAGGCAATCCAGTCGGCATCCAGCACCAGCGGCAGCAGGTCAGGATCCGGAAAATATCGATAGTCGTTGGCCTCTTCCTTCGAGCGCATCGAGCGGGTCTCGTCCTTGCCGGGATCGTAGAGCCTGGTTTCCTGCACGATGGAGCCGCCACCCTCCAGGACGTCGATCTGCCGCGCCACCTCGTGGTTGATGGCCTTCTCGACGAAGCGGAAGGAATTGAGGTTCTTGATCTCGCAGCGGGTGCCGAATTCGCGCCGACCGAGGCGACGGACCGAGACGTTGGCGTCGCAGCGGAAGGACCCTTCCTGCATGTTGCCGTCGCAGATCTCCAGATAGCGGACCAGCGTGTGGACCTTCTTCATGTAGGCGATCGCCTCGCGCGCCGAACGCAGGTCCGGTTCAGAGACGATTTCGAGGAGCGGGGTACCCGCACGGTTGAGGTCGATGCCGGACTGGCCAGGCAGTTCCTCGTGCAGCGACTTGCCGGCGTCTTCCTCCAGGTGAGCACGAGTCACGCCAACGACCTTGCGGCTGCCGTCGTCGAGGATGATCTCCACCCTGCCGTCCTGCACGATGGGCAGTTCGTACTGGCTGATCTGGTAGCCCTTGGGCAGGTCCGGATAAAAATAATTCTTGCGCGCGAACACCGAGCGGTGGGCCACGGTTGCACCGATGGCCAGCCCGAAGCGGGCCGCCATGCGCACGGCCTCGGCATTGAGCACCGGCAGCACGCCCGGGTAGCCCAGGTCGACCAGGTTGGCCTGCACGTTGGGCGCCGCCCCGAAGGCCGTGGAGGAACCGGAAAAGATCTTGCTGCGGGTGGCCAGCTGGGCATGGATCTCCAGCCCGATCACCACTTCCCATTCGTTGCTCAAGCCATGCCCTCCTCAGGCCCAGGCCGGCGGCAGGCGCCGGTGCCAATCGGTCTCGCGCTGGTAGGCATGGGTAGCCGCCAGCAGGCGCGACTCCGAGAACTGCGGGCCGATCAGCTGGTAGCCCACCGGCAGGCCGTCGACCAGTCCGCAGGGGGCTGAGAGGGCCGGCAGGCCGGCCAGGTTGGCCCCGATGGTGTAGATGTCGTTCAGGTACATGGTGACCGGATCGTCCACCTTCTCGCCGATGCCGAAGGCCGGGGTGGGCGCCGTGGGGCCGAACAGCAGGTCGACGCCCTCGAAGGCACGCTGGAAATCGGCAGCGATCAGGCTGCGCACCTTCTGCGCCTTGAGGTAATAGGCATCGTAGTAACCGGCCGAGAGCACGTAGGTCCCGGTCATGATGCGCCGCTTCACCTCGTCACCGAAACCTTCCCCGCGCGAGCGCGTGTAGAGGTCGTAGAGATCACGCGGCGACTCGCAGCGATGGCCGAAACGGACCCCGTCGAAGCGCGACAGGTTGGAGGAGCACTCGGCGGGGGCCACCACGTAATAGGTTGGCACCGACAGCGGCAGGGCCGGCAGGCTCACCTCGACCACCTCTGCGCCGAGGCGCCTGAATTCATCGAGGGCAGCCAGGACCGCCGCACCGGTCCCCGCCTCGAGGCCCTCCCCGAAGAACTCGCGGATGACGCCCAGGCGCAGGCCGGCCAGCGGCGCTTCCAGCCCCGCCCGGTAGTCCGGAACCGGTTGCTCCACCGAGGTGGAATCGCGCGGGTCGAAGCCCGACATCGCGGCCAGCAGCAGTGCCGCGTCCTCGGCAGAGCGGGCCAGCACCCCGGCCTGGTCCAGGCTGGAAGCGAAGGCGATCATGCCGTAGCGTGAAACCCGGCCGTAGGTGGGCTTGATGCCGGTCAGGCCAGTGAGCGCCGCAGGCTGCCTGATCGACCCGCCGGTGTCGGTCCCGGTGGCCGCGGGCGCCAGCCCGGCCGCCACCGCCGCCGCCGACCCGCCCGATGACCCGCCCGGCACCCTGGACTCGTCCCAGGGATTGCGGACCGGCCCAAAATGGCTGGTCTCGTTGGAGGAACCCATGGCGAACTCGTCCATGTTGGTCTTGCCGAGCAGGACGGTGCCGGCAGCGGTGAACCGCTCCACCACCGTGGCGTCATAGGGCGAGACGAAGTTGGCCAGCATGCGCGAGGAACAGGTGGTCCGGATGCCAGCCGTGCAGAAAATATCCTTGTGAGCGATGGGCACACCGGTCAAGGGACCACCCCGGCCGGCTGCCAGCTCCGCATCCGCGCGCCGGGCATCCTCGCGGGCACGCTCGGCCGTCACGGTGACGAAGGCGTTCAGGCGGGCGCCGCTGCCCTCGATGCGGGCAAGGAAATGTTCGGTCAGCTCGAGGCTCGAGACCTCGCGCTGGCGCAGGACCCGTCCCAGCTCGGCTGCGCTCATGGAATGGAAATTCACTCGATGACCCTCGGCACGAGGTACAACCCGGCTGCCACCTCCGGTGCGTTCTGCTGGTACAGGTCGCGCGGGTCATCGGCATCCACCCGGTCCTGACGCAGCCTCTGCACCATCCCCTGCAGGGGATGCGCCATGGGCTCGACGTCGTCGGTAGCGGCAGGGCCGAGTTGCTCGACGAAATCGATGATGCGACTCAGGCTGCCTGCGAAGGGCTCGAGCTGATCCTCGCGGATCTGCAAACGAGCCAGCCTGGCGATGTTCTCCACGTCATGTCGGGTCAGCGTCACGGCGCCTCCGGCGGCAGGGTCGAGGGGGTTGGGAGCAACTGCCGAAGCCGGCAGAAATCCCCGCCGAATCATACACGTCTGCTTGTACAAAGTCCTGCCGGCGGCTAGACTTTGCGGCCATTCAAGCCCCCTTACGGGACCAAACTCAGTGAACCTGTTCAAGAACCTCGTCGGGCAGTTCTCAAGCGACATCTCCATCGACCTCGGCACGGCCAACACGCTCATCTACGTGCGCGGCCAGGGCATCGTCCTCAACGAGCCCTCGGTGGTGGCGGTCCAGGAAGAGCGCGGCGTCAAGTCGGTGGTCGCGGTCGGCGCCGAGGCCAAGACCATGCTCGGCCGCACGCCGGACAACATCCAGACCATCCGGCCGATGAAGGACGGCGTGATTGCCGACTTCACCTATACGGAAAAAATGTTGCAGTACTTCATCAGCAAGGTCCACGGCGATCGCTGGTTCAAGCCGAGCCCGCGGGTTCTGGTCTGCGTGCCCTGGGGTGCGACCCAGGTCGAACGGCGCGCCATCCAGGAATCCGCCGAGGGCGCCGGCGCGCGCAAGGTCGACGTGATCTCCGAGCCGATGGCGGCAGCGGTGGGCGCCGGCCTGCCCGTCAACGAGGCGCGTGGTTCCATGGTGGTCGACATCGGGGGTGGCACCTCCGAGGTGGCGGTCATTTCCCTGAATGGCGTGGTCTACGGCGAGTCCGTGCGGATCGGCGGCGATCGGTTCGACGAAGCCATCATCCAGTACGTCAGGCGAAACTACGGCAGCCTGATCGGTGAAGCCACCGCCGAGCGCATCAAGATCCAGATCGGGTCCGCCTATCCCGCCCAGCATGTCCAGGAGATGTCGGTCAAGGGCCGCAACCTCACGGAGGGCGTGCCGCGCACCTTCACGCTGAACTCGAACGAGATCCTGGAGGCGCTGAGCGAACCCTTGCAGGGCGTCGTCCAGGCCGTCAAGAAGGCCCTCGAGCAGACTCCCCCGGAACTTGGCGCCGACGTCGCTGAAACCGGCATCGTGCTCACCGGCGGCGGCGCACTGCTGCGCGACCTCGACAAGCTCATTGCCGAGGAAACCGGCGTACCGGTGCTGGTGGCGGATGATCCGCTCACCTGCGTGGCGCGCGGCGGCGGACGCATCCTTGAATTGAGCGAGGAACACCCGGGCATTTTCGGACTGAACTGAAACCCGGGGCGCCCCGCGGTTCCAGACACGGAGTCTCTCGTTGGCGTCCAGACAGGACCACGACATCCGGCCGCTGCTCGTCTCCGGCCCCTCCCTGGCAGCCCGCCTGTTCTTCTTCGTCATCGTCTCTGGCGTCTTGATGATCGCCGATCACCGCGCCGGCTACCTCGACGCACTGCGCAGTACGCTGATGGGGGGGCTCTATCCACTGCACAGGGCGGTCGATGCACCATTCTCGGCATACCGCTGGGTGGGCGATACCCTGGCCACCCACGGGATGCTGCGGCGGGAAAATGCCCGACTGGTGGAAGAAAACCGCGAATTGCGCCTGCGGCAGATGCGCCTCGACGCGCTGGAACGCGAAAACGTGCGTCTGCGCGAGGCCAGCCAGACCACCGCCCGGGTCATCGATCGCTACCTGGTGGCGGAACTGCTGAGGGTCGACATGGACCGCCTGCGTCACCGGGTGCTCGTCAACCGTGGCACGGTGGACGGCGTCTATGTGGGCCAGCCGGCGCTCGACGCGCAGGGCGTCTTCGGGCAGGTCACCCGGGTCGGGCCGGTCTCGGCGGAGGTGATCATGATCTCCGACCCTGCCCACGCGCTGCCCGTGGTCATCAACCGGACGGGCATGCGAACCCTTGCCTATGGTCGAGGCGATCTCGAGAAGATCGAGTTGCCTTTCCTGCCCGGCAACGCCGACGTGGAACCGGGGGACCTGGTGGTGACTTCCGGCCTCGGTGGGGTGTTTCCCCCGGGCTACCCGGTGGGTGAGGTGCAGGAGTTGCTCAGGGAACCCGGCGAACAGGGGCTCAGGGTGACCCTCCGCCCGCTGGCTCGGCTCTCCAGCGACCCCGAGGTGCTGCTGGCCTGGTACGACAACCAGGTTCAGGAACCCGTGGCGACAGTCGTGCCCGCCAGCGGCGTCGAGACACCCTGACATGGCGCGCGGCACCGGCGTCCGTCTGGCTCGTGTCGCACTGCTGGTGGCGGCCTCGACCGCAGCCTGCCTGGTGCCTCTACCGTCCTGGCTGGACCCGGCCAGGCCCGCCTTTCTCGCGCTGACCCTGCTGTGGTTCGTGTTCGTCGCGCCGAGGCCCGGTGGGGTCCTGGCCGCGTGGCTGGCCGGCCTGCTGCTGGACCTGTTGCAGGGCGGCATGCTGGGCCAGAACGGGCTCGCCATGGTCGTGACGGTGGCCATCGCCCTGAAGTTCCGCCTGCAGGTGCGGGCCTTCCCACCCCTCAACCAGGCGGTGGTGGTGGGCGGCCTGCTGTTCGTCTATGAATTCCTCATGTTCTGGACCGACGGCATGGCGGGGCTGCCCGGCAGGGGCGGCTGGCGCTGGCTTTACGCCCTGACCAGCGCGCTGACCTGGCCGTTGGTCAGTGCGCTTCACTTGCGGATCCTCGGGAGGCACTGAGGCCCGATGCGGCGCAACCAGGTCAAGGACCTGCTGCAGGAGCAGCGGATCTTCAAATCGAGGGCGAAGCTGGCGGCATCACTGATCGGCATTGCGCTGCTGTTGGTCGCCTCGCGGTTGTTCTGGTTGCAGGTCGTCGAGTACGACGAATACCTGGCCCTGTCGCAGGGTAACCGGGTCAAGGTGGACCCCCTCTCCCCCGACCGGGGACTGCTGCTGGACCGGGAGGGACGGGTACTGGCCGAGAACGTGCCGGCTCTGCAGCTGACGCTCGTCCGGGAGCAGGTCGCCGACCTCGATGCGACCCTCACGGAGCTGGTCAGGCTCGGCCTGCTGGATACGGGGCGCATCGACGATGCCCGGCGCGAGATCCGCGCCAAGCGGGCTTTCGAGACCGTGAGCCTCGGCCGGCTGGACGAGCGGGAGGCGGCCCTCTTTGCCGTGAACCGTCACCGCCTGCCTGGCGTGGCGCTGGGCACCCGTCCGGTGCGCCGCTATCCCTACGGCCCCGTGGCCGCGCACGCGCTGGGTTACGTGGGCGCCATCAGTGAGGACGACGAGGCCAGGCTGGAGCCGGACCGTCGCTACCATCCCTCACTGGACCAGATCGGCAAGGCAGGCCTCGAGAAATCCTACGAGCGGGTCCTGCATGGCATCGGCGGTTTCCGTGACCTGCTGGTGAACGCAGAAGGGCGCAGCGTCAGCGGCGAGCTCACCGACGCCGGCATGCGACGCGAGTTGCCCGTCGCGGGCGACGACCTCGTGCTCAGCCTCGACATCGAGCTGCAACGGGCAGCCGAGACCGCCATGGTGGGGCGTCGCGGAGCCGTCATCGCCATGGACCCCTGGAATGGCGACGTACTGGTGCTGGCGAGCCTGCCCAGCTACGACCCAAACCTGTTCTCGCAAGGCATCTCGTCCAAGGACTACGGCAACCTGGTCCAGGATCCGGACCAGCCCCTGTTCAACCGCGCGCTGCGCGGAACCTATCCCCCCGGCTCGACCATCAAGCCGCTGATGGCGCTGGTCGGCCTCGAGAACGGGGTGGTCACCCCCGAGGACAGCCGCTTCTGCCGTGGCTTCTTCACCCTGCCCAACTCAAGACACCGTTACCGCGACTGGAAACGAGAGGGACACGGCACGGTGGACATGCGCGAGGCGGTGATGACCTCCTGCGACATCTATTTCTATTCGCTGGCCGCGACGCTGGGCATCGAGCGGATCCACGACTCGATGAGCCGCTACGGCTTCGGCAAGCCGACCGGTCTCGACGTGGACGGCGAGAGCGCCGGCATCATGCCCTCACCGGCCTGGAAGAAGGGCGCCTTCCGCAGCCGGGAGAACCAGGTCTGGTTCCCCGGAGAAACGGTCATCGTGGGCATCGGGCAGGGTTACTGGACCGCCACGCCGATGCAGCTGGCCCACGCCACCGCGCTATTGGCGACCCGCGGCCAGCACTTCAAGCCGCGCCTCGTCCGGGGTCAGCGTGATCCGGCCAGCGGACGCATCAGCGAGCGGGCACCCGTGCCGCTGGAGCCTGTCAGGCTGCAGGACGAGGACAGCTGGCAGGTGATCGTGGATGCAATGGTGGCCGTCACCTCCGGACCCCGCGGTACTGCAGCACGAGCCGCCAGCGGTGCGGGTTACACGATCGCGGGCAAGACCGGCACGGCGCAGGTGTTCTCCATCGGCCAGAACGAGCGCTACGACGAGAAAGCGATCGACGAGAGACTGCGGGATCACGCCCTGTTCGTGGCCTTTGCCCCCGCCGAGGATCCGAAGCTGGTGGTGTCGGTACTGGTGGAGAACGGCGGCAGTGGCAGTGCGGTAGCGGCCCCCGTGGCCAGGGCCGTGTTCGATGCCTACCTCACAAGGACCGACCCATGATGCGCCAGGCCGGTATTCCCCTGTCTCGCAGCGGCCAGGGCGGTCCGTCCGGCGGCCGCTGGCTGCGCTTCCTGCACCTCGACGGCTACCTGCTGGCAGCCATCGCGGCCATTTCGGTCTTTGGCCTGCTGGTGCTTTACAGCGCCTCGGGAGGGGAACTCGGCTTCTGGCTGCGGCAGTTGGCCAGGCTGGGGCTCGGCCTCGGCGTGCTGCTGGTGATCGCGCAGGTTCCGGCCCGCTTCCTCCGCATGGCCTCGCCATACATTTACGGGGCAGGCCTGCTCATGCTGGTCGCGGTCGAGGCGGTCGGGGACGTCAGCAAGGGCGCCCAGCGCTGGCTGGACCTCGGCGTGCTGCGCTTCCAGCCTTCGGAATTGATGAAGCTTGCCCTGCCGATGATGTGCGCATTCTATCTGCACAACAGGCCGCTGCCGCTTTCGATCAAGGACGCGGCGGTCACCACCCTGATCATCATCTGTCCGGCCGTGCTGATCTTCCTGCAGCCGGACCTCGGTACCGCACTGCTCGTAGCCGGGGCAGGCTTCGTGGTCATCCTGCTCGCGGGCCTGTCCTGGAAGGTGATCTGGAGCCTCGGCGCGGCCGCGATTCCCATCGGCTACGTCGCCTGGCAGTACCTGTTGCACGACTACCAGCGCGGGCGCGTCCTCACCCTGCTGGATCCCCAGCGTGATCCCCTGGGTTCCGGCTATCACATCATCCAGTCGCAGATCGCCATTGGTTCCGGCGGAGTGTTCGGCAAGGGCTGGATGAACGGCAGCCAGGCCCAGCTGGAATTCCTTCCCGAGCGGACCACAGACTTCATCTTCGCGGTGATCGGCGAGGAGTTCGGTCTGATCGGGCAGGCCTTCCTGCTCGGCCTGTATGCGCTGCTGATCGGCCGCGCCCTGTTCCTCGCCAACCAGTGCGCCGACACCTATGGTCGGCTGCTGGCAGGCAGCATCGCCGTCACCTTGTTCGTCTACGTCTTCGTCAACACTGGCATGGTGACCGGGCTGCTGCCGGTGGTCGGCGTGCCCCTGCCGCTGATCAGTTACGGCGGAACCTCCATGGTGACCCTCATGGCCAGCTTCGGTATCCTCTTCAGCATGAGATTCCAGCGCAAGCTCATCCGCTCATGACTCGCCGCGCGGCTCTCTCGCTCTGCCTCGGCGCGTTCGGCGCCATCGCCGCCCAGGCCGCGACCCTGGATCTTGCCCGGCCTGAGGTGCAGGCCTTCATCGATGAGGCCGCTGCAGAACACGGCCTCGAGCGCGCCTGGGTGGAATCGATCCTGGCCCGCGCGGAACCGCAGCCGGACATCATCGAGCTCATCAGCCGGCCGGCGGAGAAGCGCCTGACCTGGGGCGAGTATCGAAAAAACTTCCTGGACGAGAAGCGCGTCGCCACCGGGGTGGCCTTCTGGAAGGAACATGCCGACAGGCTCGCCGAGGTCGAACGGCAGACCGGGGTGGACCCGCGCGCCATCGTCGGCATCCTCGGCGTGGAGACGCGCTTCGGCAGGATCACCGGCAGGCATCGGGTACTGGACGCACTGGTGACCCTGGGCTTCGACTATCCGCCGCGCAGCGAGTACTTCCTCAGCGAGCTGGCGCAGTTCCTGGTGCTGGCGCATGACGAGGTCATCTCCCCCCTGGACTCGCGCGGCTCCTATGCCGGCGCGATGGGCTTCGGCCAGTTCATGCCGCGCAGTTACCGTATCTATGCGGTGGACGGCAATGGGGACGGCAGGCGGGACCTGTTCACGGACTGGGACGATGCCATCTCGAGCATTGCCAACTACCTCGTCCAGCACGGGTGGCGAGCAGGCGAACCGATGCTGGCCGGCCGCCAGGCACCAGAGGGCCGGGAGAAGGATGCCTCCACCCTGGACATCGAAGTGATGGACGAGAGCGGACCGATCCAGCTGACGGGTCTGCACAACCTGTCGGTCATCATGCGCTACAACCGCAGCCTGCTGTACGCCCTCGCCGTCGAGGAACTGGGCAGGACCATCGCCCTCAGGCTGGGGGACGATATCCGGTGAAATTCCCGGCATACCTGTTGGCTCTGGCCACGCTGGTGCTGTCTGCCTGCAGCCCGCCCCCCCTGCGTCCTCCCGGCGAGGTGGCCGATGCAGTACCGCGCGCAGAGCCTCGCTCGGCACGCGGCAACCCGCACAGCTACGTGGTGTTCGGCAAGCGCTATTACGTGATGGACACAGCCCGGGGTTACGCCGAGCGCGGAATTGCCTCCTGGTACGGCCCGAAGTTCCACGGCGAGATGACTTCCTCCGGCGAGCGCTACGACATGTACGCGATGACAGCAGCGCACAAGACCTTGCCGCTGCCCGCCTACGTGAGGGTGACCCACCTCGGCAACGGCAAGAGCGTGGTGGTCCGCGTCAACGACCGCGGCCCGTTCGTCGACGGGCGCATCATCGACCTCTCCTACGCGGCAGCCACCAGGCTCGACATGGTCGGCCCAGGCACCGCTCCGGTGGAAGTGATGGTCGTGGGGCCTGGTTTTGACGCACCCGCGCCGCCCGCCCGGACGGTGCAACTGTTTGCGCAGGCAGGCGCCTTCGGGCAGGAGTCCAACGCCCGCCAGCTGGCCGACCGACTCACCGCGGCAGGCGTGGGGCCGGTACGGGTCAAGCGCATGGGGACAGGCTCCGCGGCGGCGTTCAGGGTGCACATCGGGCCACTGGCCTCGGCCGAGGCCTTCGACGAGCTGGCCGCCTTGCTCAAGGGCCTGGGCGTGATGGGCGCGATGCTGATCACCGACTGAGATGCGCGCCTGACCGGCTTGGCCTAGAATTTCATCCATGCCAACTGCTCCCCTGATTTTCATCGTTGCGCTGCTCATCAGCGTCCTCTCCCCAACCGCCCAAGCCGTGCTGCCCCCGCCCCCGCCGCCCCGGCTGGAGGCTCGCGCATGGATCCTGGTGGATGCCGACAGCGGTCGCGTCATCACCAGCCGCAATGCCGACGAGGCCGCGGAGCCGGCCAGCCTCACCAAGCTGATGACGGCCTATGCCGTGTTCAGCGCATTGCGGGAGGGTCGAATCGGTCTCGGCACCGAAACCACCGTGAGCGAACGCGCCTGGCGGGCCGGCGGCTCGCGCATGTTCATCGACGTCGGCAGCCAGGTGAGCATCGACGACCTGCTGCAGGGCATGATCGTGCAGTCCGGCAACGATGCCAGCATCGCCCTGGCCGAGGCAGTGGCGGGTTCGGAGGAGACCTTCGCCTCGCTGATGAACCAGCACGCGCAGTCGCTCGGCATGCGCGGTTCACACTTCCTCAATTCCGCGGGACTTCCGGATGAGGGCCACCTGGTCACCGCGCGCGACATGGCCACGCTGGCGCGCGCGATCATCGGCCGCTTCCCCGAGGAGTACCGACGCTACTCGCAGCGGGACTTCACCTGGAACGGGATCACCCAGCCGAACCGCAACGGCCTGCTGGACCGGGACCCTTCCGTGGATGGCATGAAGACCGGCTACACCGAGGCGGCCGGCTACTGCCTGGTCAGTTCCGCCGAGCGCGATGGCATGCGCCTGATCGCGGTGGTGATGGGCGCCAAGGGCCCGAAGCAGCGCGAGGATGCCAGCCTCGCACTCATCAACTACGGCTTCAATTTCTTCGAGACCATCAGGCTGCACGAGGCCGGCACCGCGCTGGGCCGAGCGCGGGTGTTCGGAGCCGAGGACGGCCAGGCGCAGTACGGGCCGGCGCGCGACGTCTTCTACACCATTCCGCGCGGACGCTCGGCCGACGTGGAAGCAGCCATACAGCTCAGGCAGGGCCTGCAGGCCCCGCTGGCCGCCGACGCGCCGGTGGGCAAGCTCCGGCTGACGCTCGACGGCAAGCTGGTGGCGATCAGGGATCTCTACCCGCTGGGAGCCGTGCCACAGGGCGGCCTGTTCCGGCGGGCCTGGGACGGCGTGGCAGCCTGGCTGGAATAGTCGCGCGCGTATGCCGAACACCTGCCCCACGGCCTGGCTCAACGGCCGCTTCCTGCCGCTGGCGGATGCGCACATCTCGCCGCTGGACCGAGGCTTCCTGTTCGGCGACGCCGTTTACGAAGTGATTCCGGTCTATGACGGACTCGCCTACCGCTTCCAGGAGCACATCGCCCGGCTCGAGCGCAGCCAGCGCGAATTGCGCATGCAGCCGACCCTTTCCGCCCCGGACTGGCGCTCCATCTGCGGTGGACTGATCCACCGCAACGGAGCCGGCAACCTGTTGCTGTACCTGCAGGTATCGCGGGGCGTGGAGGCGGAGCGTCGGCACGTGCCGCGCCTGCCCGCGCCGGGCCCGACCCTGTTCGGCATGGCCTCCCGGGCAGAGCCCCCTGCCCGCGACCCGCTGCTCAGGACCTCCGCCTGCATCACGCTGGAGGACAACCGCTGGGCGAGGTGCGACATCAAGAGCACCGCTCTGCTGGCGAACGTCATGGTCAAGTGGCAGGCAGAGGACGCCGGCGCCCAGGAAGCGATCCTGCTGCGCGACGGCTGGCTCACCGAGGGCGGGTCAAGCTGCGTTCATGTGCTGCTCGGCGACAGGCTGATCACGCCCCCGCAGGACTGGAAGGTGCTGCCCGGCACCACCCGCGATGTCGTGAACGAGGTCGCACCCAGGGCCGGCATCAACACCGCGCAGCGCATGATCAGCCGCGACGAACTGCAGTCGGCGGGCGAAATCATGGTCTCCGCAGCAGGTTCGGGACTGCGCAGCGTAACGAGGCTCGACGGGCGCGCAGTGGGCGACGGCCTGCCCGGGCCGGTATTCCGGCGCCTGCACCAGGCCTGGCTGGATGCACTCCCGGAGTTCTCTACGGATTGCCGGGAGTAAGCGGCGGATCGCCCTGCCACTGGCACGGCGCCGACAGGCCGAGTTCCTCCATCAGGTAGGGCAACAGCCGCAAGGCAGCGCCCGGCACGTCGACTTGCATGTCCAGGTCGACGAGGCGGGTCATGGCCAGTCCGGCGTAACCGCAGGGGTTGATCCGCGCGAAGGGCGCGAGGTCGAGGTCGACGTTCAGGGCCAGGCCGTGGTAGCTGCAGCCCCGTCGCACGCGCAGGCCCAGGCTGGCCAGCTTGCGCTCCCCCACGTAGACGCCCGGCGCCTCCCGGCGTGAGGAGGCTTCGATGCCCGACTCGGCCGCGAACCTGCAGACGGATCGTTCGAGACGCTCCACCAGGGCACGCACCCCGAGCCCCAGCCGACGCAGGTCCAACAGCGGGTAGACCACCAGTTGGCCGGGCCCGTGATAGGTGACCTGGCCGCCCCGATCAGTGCCCACCACGGGAATGTCGCCGGCCGCCAGCAGGTGCTCGCGCCGCCCCGCCATGCCGAGGGTGAAGACAGGGGGGTGCTCAAGGAACCAGAGTTGGTCCGGACTCGCCTCGTCACGCGCCTCGGTGAGTGCGCGCATGGCGGCCCAGGTGGCCTCGTAGTCCGCCCGGCCCAGCCAGCGCAGGACGGTCAAGCCGTGACGACCTCGACCTCGACCTCGAGGTGCCTCTCCGCGCTGAGGGAATTGAGGATCAGGCAGAGTTTCTCGGCCTTCTCCAGCAACATGCGCGCACGTGCGGGATCGGTGCCCGCAGGGACCACCAGCCTGGCACTGCTGTCGAAGCGGACGAAGCGCGTCACGCCGTCCACTCGCTCCAGGGTGCCCCGGGTGCTGGCCTCGAGCGATGTCCATTCCAGCTTCGAGGCGCGTGCCACGGCTCGAAAGCCCAGCACCAGGCAATCCGCCACCGCTGCCGTGAGCAGCGTTTCGGGAGACCAGTGGCCCGGAGGACCGCCGAACTCAGGCGGCGCGGTGGAGTGGATCTCCGGAAGCGTCTCTCCCGTGATCTGCACGGCGCCCTCGGGGGCGGCAGCAATGGACACGGCGTAGTGATGCGGAAACGGATGCATGGCTATCCCCTGTTCAAGCGCCGAGGCCG
>JAUMBX010000126.1:0-4394 GCA_032119515.1 Steroidobacteraceae bacterium
CCGACTTGCGGTCATTGCCACCGCCGCCACCCATCGAGGTCTGCTGCTCGAAAAAGATCTTGTCCTTCGCGGTGGCAGCCTGCTCAAGATAACTCTCGGCCAGCTTCAGGGCCGCATCCATGCGCGCGATGCTCGAGACCTGCCCGGCCAGCACCACGTTGCGCTGTACGCTGTAAACCTCGATCGCCTCGCCACTCAGGACGCGGGCCAAATGCCTCTTGAGCCCGTCCAGGTCGTGAGTGACCTCGATGGCCATGGCCTGGACCAACTCCCCACGCCGGTCCCACAGCATGACGTTGGTCGTACCCAGATCCTTGCCGAGGATGTAGAGCGCATTGGTCTTGAGGATGAGGACATCCGCGATGTCCGGGTTGCCTACAGAGATCCGACGGACCCCTGAATCAATGGGCACCGTGCGGCTCTTGTAGATCGGCACGCTCAGGCTCCCCTGGGCTATTTCGCCGGCGTTCATCCCCTGAGCCAGGCTCATGGTCGAGGCGGCACCGAAGGCAATCATGCCGGTTGCGGCAAGCACTGCCCTGCAAACTGAAGATAGGAAATGCATCGAAGGCTCCTTTTCCAGTCCGTGACCGCTCACTTGCGGGCCCGGGTGGTCTCAACATTGGTACCGCGGATGATCGTCACCGTCTCGTAGGTCGGCGTCCTCGCTGCCGGCGTCCTGGCAGGAGCCGGCGCAGGCGTGGACTCGGCGACAACCGTATCGGCCTCCAAGGGGTTACGCAGGGTCAACTGGATCTCCCCCTCTTCCCTGGCCTTGACCAGCAGTTCTGCCTCTTGCGGCGTCACCTCAAGCGTCACGGCTCGCACCACGACCGGCTCGTCCTGGTCGGTCTGAGCCTTCTGGTCCACCGCCAGCACGTTGATGTCACGCAGGATGGTCTCGGTCACGGCCCGACGATCCACCATGCGGGCGCTGACCACGTCCACCTTGTTGCCAGGAAGCAGAAAGCCTGCCACACCAATGACGTCATTCACCCTGACGGTGACTGCGCGCATGTTCGGCTTGATCACAGCGGCCAGCGAACTGCCCCCCGCGTAGGCGGAAAACCGCTCTTCAAGGAGCATTTCCCCGGGGAGAATCTTCTGCAGGGCGATCTGGCCCAACACCTGCTCGGCCGAGGCGAAGTGACCGGACGGCACGGCATCCGATGGCACCTGCACGACCTTGATCAGCCGTTCCTCGATCTTGGTGCCGAATGGAATTTCCAAGGCGGCAACCACTACGGGCTGCTCGTCACCAGAGCCATCGTTACCTTGAACGCGAGAATTGACCCAGTTCCGGGCCAGCATCGCCGCCGCCAGTGCGAGCACCAGCGACACGATCAGCAACACGTTCCCTCGGCGCTTGAAAAAATCAAACATTTAATTCACCCCGTCATTGAATTAAGGCGATTTACCGGACCCGTCAACTGTCCAGCCTGACAAAGTAATTCTCCCATGCCCAGCGCAAGGAGTCGCGGCTCAGGCCCGCCTCCTCGCCCATGAAGGCCGCACGATCCAGTGCGATACCGATGAGGTCGCGGGGATGGCAAGGAAGCAGAGGCACCTGGTGCCTCGAATGGAACTCCGTGATCATGTACTCGGACAAGGCCGGGTCATGGGCCACCCCATTCAGCGCACACACCTGCGCCCAGATCGACTGGTACTGGTCGGCCTCCAGAGGATCGAACCGCAGCTTGTAACCAATCCTGCGCAGGAAGGCCTCATCGGCCAGCTGCAGCGGGTCCAGGTTGGTGGAAAAAATCAGCACCAGGTCAAACAACACGGAAAAGTGCTGACCCGTACCAAGGCTCAGGTAGTCCTTGCCCTCTTCCATCGGCACAATCCAACGGTTCAGGACGATTTCAGGAGCCACTCGCTGACGACCCAAGTCGTCGAGGATGAATACCCCGTTGGTCGCCTTCAGCTGGAGGGGCGCGCGATACTGACGGGTCGCAGGGTCATATTGAATCTCGAGCATCTCCGGCCCCAGTTCACCACCCGTGATCACCACCGGACGGCGACAGGCCACGTACCTCGGATCGTGTCCGTCGCCCAGCATCAAACCGGGCTCTTCCGGGCCGATGGCCTTGTGAAGTGATGCGTCGAAGACCTGGATGACGGTGTCACCCACGGCGATCGCGTGAGGAATGAGTACCTCATCACCAAACAGACCCGTCAGCTTTTGGGTGAGATAGGTCTTGCCGGTGCCGGCGTGCCCGTACACGAAGATCGCCTTGCCGGAATTCATCGAGGGGCCAAGGCGATCCAGCATGCCCGGGGGAACGACCACCTCTGCAAACAATCGCTCGATCTGCTCGCGGGTGACCTTTCGGTTCCGGACCGTTTGCTTCGCAGCAACGATCAGGTATTGATCCAAGGGCACCGGCGCCGGTCCAATGTATCCACTCCGCGCCAGCGAATCCTGTGCCCCCTGTCGACCACGCTCGGTCAAGCCGAATCGCAGGCCCTGATCCTCCATCGACCTTGGACGCACTTCGGTGCGCCCTTCCTGCCGCATGAAGTTCAGCAACTCCTCGACCAGGCTGCCCGCCAGGCCCAGGCGCCTCGACAGGGCCCCCAGCGTGAGCACGCCACCTTCAAACAGGTGCTTTTCGAGCAGATCGCAAAGCAGCACCGTCGATAGCCCGGTGTCCGCAACGGTGACGGGACGCGGGGCGATCATGGCACTGCGAGAAGGCTGGCTCGCCCCCCCAGCGGTCGCACCCGACATGTCCCTGATCGATGAGGCGCTGACTGAAGCATTCATACGGCAAACACCCAAAATCCTTTGCCCGGAGCACTTTGCAACTGCCACCAGGAAAAACAGCCCAGGCCGAGAGCGATGGCCACTCCGTAGGGCATCCGCTTCTTCATGGCCTCACTCAGTCCCAACCCTTTGAATCGACAGATCGCCAACCCGACCAATGCGCAGGCCCCGCCTGCGACAAGCACAAAAATCGTGGCAAGCGGCGCAAAGGGCCAACCCACAAATGCGCCGGCAGCGCCGATCGCCTTGACGTCTCCCGCTGCCATGCCCCGGAAGCGGTAGATGGGCAATACCATCGCGGCGGATATCAGCATGCCGAGGACCCCACTACCCAACGCTCCCACGCCGCCGAACCAGGCCCTGCCAAACAGGGCAGTCGCCAACCCAACGATGACCAACCAGTTCGGAATCCTGCGGTCGCGAAGGTCAGAAAGCCCAACCACCGCTGCGAAGATCAGGAACAGGCCAATCAGGGTTGTTTCACCCATTACTGGTCACCGCAGGCGAGGCTGGGACCAGGAGCCCCAGTCCCCGCCGCGGTTGCGGCCGATCAGCCGAAGGCAGCGATGATCTGCTGGATCTGCGCCTCGACAGTCTCGCCGAGCAGGGTGAAAGCGGCGATCACGGCCGCGCCAACCAGCGCGCCCGCGATGGCGTACTCGACGGTCGTCAGGCCGTCCTCGTCCTTCCAGAAAGCGATCAGTGCAGTCTTGAACTTGTTCATGAACTTCTCTCCGTAGATACAACCAGTTGATTCTATTACAAAAATTCCAGAAAGTCGGCTCAGGACAGGAGGCCACTTGACCCGCTGGCGCTGGCTGTTTGACATAACGCGCCCATTCTATCTGGGTGCGGCATACCTAACAAATATCCAGCACTTAGCGACTCAGGGCCGATCCTTGAACCCGTCCAGGGCCGAGCGCGCGCCTCTGGATAGATCAAGGATGTCAGCCTCGCGCCAACCACGACTAGGACAATCTTGTCCCTCAACCGGACTTTCTTGACTGGGACGCCGCAAATTTGAACCGAGTCGCATTTTTGGCTTCTGTCAAAGGCCGGTCAGTCGTCCGGGCTAGTAGAACATCCCCAAGCACGTCAAACCGGGCACTACGTCACGTAATTCACCGAGATCGGGGGTCTGGCGACTCCTGCCGCCCCGGACGGTCAGACGGTCAAGCCAACGTGATGATCAGTTTCTGAATCTGCCCCCCGACGGTATCGCCAAGCAGGGTAAAGGCCGCGATGACGGCAGCGCCAACCAGCGCGCCGGCAATCGCATACTCGACCATCGTCAAGCCACTCTCGTCATTCCGGAAGGCGATCAGCGCAGAGCCGATCTTGCTCATAATCACGTTCAATAAGACCACTTCTTTCTCCTATCCAAACTACAGCAAACCCGGCCTAGGACAGGATTCCATTCGGCGCGCTGTGACTGTTTTCCCTTACGCGCGGCCCCCGTATTTTACTTCTCAAGACCTTCGGTCTCAGTGGGGCGAAAAATTACCAGACTGGGTACCCAGATTGGGTACTACTTCACAAAATATCGCCCTACCCGACTCGGATAATAGCCCCGGTGAGCAGGGCAAACACCGATGAATACTGAGCATCCTGGCCTCAAGCCCAT
>JAUMBX010000127.1:0-2367 GCA_032119515.1 Steroidobacteraceae bacterium
CAGCCAGCAAACCGGACTCCGCGGCCTGCTGCTCGGTAAAGCCACGCATGCGCTCCATCAGGCTCCGACCCCGATGGGCGGGGTCGACCACCGCCTTGCCCAGTTCGCCTGTCGCACATTCGCCCGTACCCAGCCGACCAAAGCTCTTCACGTCCAGGGCATAGTGCCCCACCACCTCGCCGGCGAGCGTCACCGCGACCACGGACATGACGTAGCCGGCCTCGTTCAATTCCCGGATACGCTCCGGGACATAGAAATCATCGACCGGGTAGCTGAACCCGTAGGTGCGGTACATGGCCCGCGCGATACGCGGCCAATCACCGGGCTCACCTGCCCGGCGGATGACGTAGTCCTGCTCCGGCGCGAGCGGCGCCTGTTCATCGAACTGCTGCAGGGCGGCCGCGCCTTCCGTCTCGACGATATCTGCCACCGGGCGGTCGAACGACAACTGCAGCCGATTGCCGCCCCGCCCGAGCGGCTGCCACACCGCGCGGTCTGCCATGGCTCGAATCAGCCTCTGGCCCAAGCCGCCAAGTTCCTCGCTGCTCGCCGTATCGGTGTCCAGAGGAGGGATTTCCCGGTCGTCGAACCGGATCTCGAGTGAGAGCGGCGTCAGGGTCGATTCGATGCGGACGCGGGATGCAGGGCCGCCCTCCGCGCGGTCCAGGATCAGCACGAAGGCCTCTTCGCAAACCAGTTCGATGCCGTCGAGCCGCTTGCCGGAGAACCCTGCCTGCTGAGCCAGGGTGCGGGCATGGGCCTGCACCACGGGCACCGACTCAGGCCGGACCGGTACCTCCAGGGTGAAGTTGATAAACATGACGGCGATCCTATCCCGTTTGACGCGGAATAAAAAAGGGGCGCCCATGCGGGCGCCCCTCTCTGGCGAACGATGGCTCCCGGTGGTGCCTAACGGCCCTTGCGACCTCCGGTGCTTACAGTAAAGGCAGTGGCCCCTGCATTGGAGACCGTGCCGCAGGTCGCGACGGCTGAACAGGCTGCCTCCACCCAGGCCGAGTTAGCTGATTCACCCACTGCCTGAACGCGGTAGCGGTAGGTGCCCGAGGACAGCACTTCAGCCAGGGAAGTGCCATCGGCCGCGACGTTCATCGTGATGGTCGAGCCCCATCGCGAGCGCTTGGTATTCCAGGTTTCCCGCACGACTTGATACCCCGTTTCGTTGCTTGAGTTGCTCCAGTTCACGGTCAGCGTTGCCGACGCCGAGTTCCAGCTGACGGAGGCCGGCTCCGGGTCGCTCGGCGGCGGCTGCGAGGCCAGGGTGGCCACAGACACCGTGTTGGTGTAGCCGGAATTGCCAGCCCCGTTGTAGGCCACCACCCGGTAGCTGAAGAGGGTATTGGCAGCCAAGCCGGTGTTGCTGAAACTGGTCGTGTTGGCCGCCAGGGTGGCGACGGTCGTGTAACCAGCCGTCGTCGCGCGTTCCACCTTGTATCCGGACTCGTCGCTTGCATTGTCCGACCAGGTCAGGTCGATGCGGCTGGAGGAGACTGCCTGACCGGCCAGATTGGTGGGAGATGCCGGCAGCGAGGTCGTGCTGCTGCGAAACGCCGCCTTGGAGGCCGCCGTGTTGTTCATCGAGCGGGCGTTGTCGGCAGAGTTGGCCGCATCCACCTCGTAGGCGATGCCCATCTGGGCCGCGTTATTGTAGAAGATATTCGGATTGGAGAAGTAGTTCACCCGTCCGGTACCGGTGCAGCTGTAGGCCATGACCGTGCGGAAGACCTGTCCGTTGGCAAGCGCCGGAAAATCACAAGTCCGGTAGCCGTAGCTGTAGGGATAGGCCGCACCGGAACCGCCGTTCAGGCGATCGTGATGATTGCCCTGGTTGTGTCCCAACTCATGGGCCAGCGTATGGCCCGAGAAACAGCTGGGGTCCGTCAGGCTGAAGGCGTAACTCGCCGATGAGTTCAACCAGCCGCGGCCACAGACGTCGTTCTGGATGGAGGCCAGCGCCACGAAATCCGCGCCCATGGAATCACGCAGGGGATGGATCTCGTCCATCTTGCCGTCCGTGGTGCCGCGCAGGTCATTCAACACCTGGCCCGAGTTGGCCGGATCCTCGGTGTACTGGGTTAGCGCCATACCTACCAGGTTCATCTGGATGTTCACCTGGCTGTTCTGGTAGCCGGTGTTCATGGCCGCCACCGCATTGACGATGCGGGTCTGCAGGTTGCTCTCACTGCCGGCCCAGGTCACTGCGGCCGGGGTGTAGACCACCAGCAGGTCCTGGACAACGGGCTCGGCCACCGTGGCCGTCGGGAACGCCTCGGCCGGCGCCTCGTCTCCTGCGGCGTCGGAGCCGTCGAAAATCTCACCCTCAGGCTTAAACTTGCTCTCGTCCACCTT
>JAUMBX010000128.1:0-11282 GCA_032119515.1 Steroidobacteraceae bacterium
GTCATCGTTGACCACCACGTAGCGGAACTCGGCCCAGTGCAGCATCTCGGCCACGGACTCGGACAGCCGGCGGGCGATGACGGCCGGCGAGTCCGTACCCCGTCCCTTGAGGCGCTGCTCCAGGGCGGCCCGGGAGGGGGGCAGGATGAAGATGTCGATGGCTTCAGGCAGCCGCTCCCGGACCTGACGGGCTCCCTGCCAGTCGATTTCCAGGATCAGGTCCTGACCGGCAGCCAGGGCCTGCTCGACCTGTGCCCCGCCAGTGCCGTAGCCATTGCCGAACACGTTGGCGTGCTCGATGAACTCCCCGGAACTGGCCATGCTGTCGAAGCGATCGCGGCCGATGAAGTGGTAATCGCGACCGTCCACCTCCGTGGGCCGGCGTGGACGGGTGGTGAAGGACACCGAGAAGCCGAGGTTGCGGTGGCGCTCCATCAGCGCGCGCACCAGGCTGGTCTTGCCGGCGCCTGAGGGCGCGGCAATCACGAACAGCTGGCCCCGCGGGTGGTCGCTTGCGGACATCGCGCGACGTTAACCGAATTCGCCCTGCCGGTCATTGGCAGGTGCCTGGATCAGGGCAGTCGGGACTGCAGGCTGCGACGCAGTTCGAGGTTGGCATCAGAGTGGCGGCGTCCATCGGGTAGCGCATCGAGTGCCTCGAGCGCGTGGCGGCGATCCAGGGTGGCCGCCTCCGGCTGACCGGCCAGGTCGAGGATCTCGGCGCGTCGGGCCAGGAGTGCTGCCCGCGAGCCGGGCCTCTGCAAGGGGGCGTCGAAACGCGCCAGCGCTTCCGTCCAGCGCTCCAGGTCGATCTCGATCGCGAGGGCTGCCTCCCACAGCGAGGCCGCTCCGCCCAGGCTGTGGATGCCCTCGTCGAGCACGGTGAGGGCCTCCCGGCTCCGGCCCGAGGCCTGCAGGTTACGGGCTCTTTCCAGCACGAGCTCGGGTCCGGGTCGCGCCAGCGACCGGGTCGCTGCCGCATAGTCTGTTTCGGCGCCTGCCAAATCGCCCGTTTCGCTCCTGGCTCGGGCGCTGAGCGCCAGGGCCAGCCCATCTCGCGGCTGCAGGGCAAGGCAGCGCTCGAGCGCGGGGAGTGCCTCGCCGGCCCGCCCCGATTCGAGCAGCACCCGACCGCGCAGCAGCCAGAGGCTGGCCAGGTCGGTGTTTCGCGCCTCGGCGCGCTTCAGGTCGGCCAGGGCGGCTTCGGTGTCCTGGTGGGCGTGGTGCAGGGCGGCGCGCTGCAGATAGAGCTCCGCCTCGGCCGGGGAAGTGTCGATGGCCCGGTCCAGGCGCTCGATCTGCCGCGCCAGGTCGTCGTGCGCCAGTGAGGCCGGGGGCGCCATGGCCAGCAGCAAGCAGAGCCCGCCTGCGGCCCGGCCCATCATCCGCCACCCGTCTCCAAGTCGATCACTCTCAGCGCGGTCAACTGCTCGTCCGGCGAGGGGATGCCCGCGGCCCAGGCGGTGGCCGCCGCAGGATCCAGACGGGCCCAGGCGGCAGCCACGCGCCCGATCAGCGGCAGCCGGGTCGGCCCGGCTGGCAGGGCCTCGACGGCCCGCGCTGCGGCGGGCGCATCGGCTTCTGCCCAGGTCATCACGGCGGAAGTGATGGCGCCCGAGCGTTGTGATTCGACCGGATAGCTGCTGGCGAAACGCAGCGCTGCCTGCGGGTCGCGATGGCTCCAGAGCCGTGCCATTTCCTCCAGCGTGGCCGCCGAGGGTGCCGGCCCGCGGGCCGCGGCAAGGGCTGCCTGCTCGGGTTCGGTGGCCGCCCAGGCGCCCAGGACGGTATCGACCAGCGCCTGACCTTCACGGTCGAATTCCACGGCGAACCGATGGGCGGACGTCGCATCCAGGCTGGTCCAGATCCGGAGCGCGATGAGACGCTCCTCGGCGTCCAGGGTTGGCCAGGCCGTGCGCAGCCATTCCTCGGCCGAGCGGGCATCCCGGGCGAGAGCCGCCGGCAGCTGTTCGCGCAGGGTCTGGTGGCGGAGCGCGTCGTCAGGGATGGCCCCGATGTCGGACACCGCGGGCGCCTCTTCGCGGGCTATGAGCGGCTGCGGATGGGGTGCAGCGGCACTGCGCCCATTGAGCTTCATGCCGCCCCCGATCAGCAATACGGCCAGTACCGACGCGCTGGTCAGGGCCGCGGCCAGGGGTGAAATGGACAAGCGGCCTGCCACCGCAGCGTTACCGGTAGGTGATCACCAGCGCGGGCCGTGACTGGACGGTCCCGTACTCGCTGGAGTACATGTCGGCGCCGTCCGTGTTGCCGTAGTCTGAAAGGATCAGCCCGTGGTTGGCGGTGGCGTCATCGATCCATGACTGCACCAGCGCCAGGCCGGTCGGGTTGAGGGTGAGGAGGTAGGTGCCGGTGCTGGCGGCGGTGAGCGTGGCCAGCACTGCCGAGCTGCGGTCTGCCGCCCCGTTCGCGCCTTGAACTGCCCACGCCTGCCCAGCGGCTGCCTGCTGCCAGGTGGCCTCGTTTTCCACGAAGCTGCGGCCCAGGGCATACAGCTCGTAGCCCGAGGCGCTGGGGTTGAAGACCTCCAGTACCAGCTTGGCCTCCAGCACCGTGGCACCCGCGGGGATCGGGGACAGGTCCCAGCGCATGAGGGTGGCATAGTCCGGCTCACCGTCGACCAGCAGGTCGGTGGCGGCGCCGTAATTGGTGGTGGCGGTGTCGCTGCGCAGGGTGGTGTCGGTCATACCCTGATAGCCGTTGGTGCCCTGCCTGAGGGTGACCACAGTCCCGCCACCGAAGGGCGTGACGGTCACGTCGACCCCAGCCGATTGGCCGGCGGCGCCGAGGTTGTCGTAGGCGACGGCTCGCAGGGTGTAGGAACCTGCAGCCACGCTGCTCCAGGCATGGGCGTAGGGGGCCGCGGCATCGCTGCCGAGGAGGGTTGCGCCGGCGTAGAAGTCGACCCGCGCAATATTTCCATCCGCGTCGCTGGCGCTCGCTTCCAGGAGCAGGTTGGCCGGCGCCTCGTAAGAGGCGCCCGGCACCGGTGAGGTCAGGCTGACGACCGGCGAGAGATTGCCCGACGGTTGCTTGACGAGCGAGAAGCGGTCGCGCACCTGGCCGGCGTCGTCGAGGTAGATGGCATCCATCTGTGCGCCGTTCACCTCGAGCACCATCGATCCCAGCACGTTCAGGTTGACCTTCATCACCGGGTGGTTCAAGGCTCCGCCAGAGATCTTGCCGGAGGCGCCCGCCACCGCATACACCGCGCCCGAGTTTGCCAAGGGGCCGAGATCTGCCTTGCCGTAGGCGCCATCGCTGCCGGGATTACCGTCGCCACCGTCGACCAGATGGCTGAGTCCGAAAGTGCCTGAAGTGCCGTAGTGGCCGTCGATGAGCATCGAGCGCTCGTAGGAGTGACTGTGGCCGGACAGCACCAGGTCTACGCCGTGCCGCTCCAGGATCGGCAGCGCGTTGGTCCGCATTTCCACCATGGCGGTCTCGGTATCCGAATTGTGCGAGCCCTTGCTGTAAGGAGGGTGATGGAAGAAGGCCACCAGCCAGTCCTTGTCGTTGGCCTGCAGGTCGGCTTCCAGCCAGGTCAGCATGGCGCCCGTGACCGACCGCGAGACGTCATAGGAATTCAGGGAGACAAAATGGATGTTGCCCCAGTCGAAGGAGTAGTAGGCCTCCGTACCGGAGGGTACGCCGCCGCCCTCGCCGGCACCGGGCAGGCTGAAGATGTCGTAGTAAGGCCCGGTCTGCGCCGCCGATGAGGCGCTGTAACCGTCATGGTTGCCGAGCGTCGACCACACCGGCGCGTTGCGCAGGATGCGGTCATAGACGTTGAACATCTTGGCCTGGTATTCGGCGTCCGTGCCGTTGTCATAGGCGTTGTCGCCGAGCAGCAGGATCAGGTCGGTCGCTGCGGAGCCGGTGGCAGCATAGTAGGCATCACGGACGTTGTACTGACCCGTGTAGGCCGTGCCTGCATCACCCAGCACCCAGATACGGGTGGAGTCTGCCGAGCTCGGTGCAGTGGCCACGAAGTGATCGTTGCCGCTCGCGAGCATGCCGGCGGCGGAGCCCACCGCGTAGTAATAGCGGGTGCCGGGCTGCAGACCGGTGATCCTGACTTCATGGTTGGTGCGGGCCGTTGACTCGGTGGCCACCAACGCGAGGTTGCCAGGGGTGCTACCGAGCCAGACGCGACTGTCCGAGGCGCCATCCGTCCGCCAGCGGAAGGTCACTCCGGTCGTGCTGACGTTCTGCAGGTACGGACCGCGCAGCAGGTTCACCGCAGGGGGCGGCGGCGGCGGGGCGCTCCCGAAGGCTGCGGTGACGCTGCGGTTCGCCGAGAGGTTGGTGAAGGAGCAGGTACTCGTCCCGCTGCAGGCGCCACCCCAGCCGGTGAAACTCGCGCCGTTCGCTGGCGCGGCTGCGAGGGTTACGGTGCTGCCAGCGTTGAATCGGGCCGAGCAGGTACCGGCCGTGCATAAAATTCCAGCAGGCGAACTGGTGACCGACCCCGATCCGGTAACGGTGACCGAGACGGTGTACCGGGTGGTCTTGCCACCGCCGCCACCGCCGCCACCTCCGCCCTTGCCCCCGGGGGCCGCCGCGGCGCTGATCGCCATGGCCAGGCAGGCCGCAAAAACCATCCACCTTTTCACAATAAACCCCCGATGATCGGCAATGGCCGTCATCCTGCCTGTCGGGCGCCCCCTGCGGTAATAGGTATTTGCCTTAAGGCCTGACGGTGTTCTCATTTCCGGAGGGTTCGCCGGTCGCCCATAGCTCTGGGTCGAAGCGGCCGAAAGCCACGAACAGCTGCGAGGCCAGGTAGCGGGTGCCTGGGGGATCGCCGGACCGGCGCTGGCGTATCCCACTGTTGACCGGCTTGCCGGTTTCGTCCCGGTACTGCTCCGGGCGGGTCAGGTTGAGATACCCGACGGTGACGCCGCGACTGCCGCGATGGAGGTAATGGACGGTTCCATCGGCGTCCACCCGCTCTGCAATGGCCACGTGGGTCAGCGGATCGTCGAGCCGGCCGTTCCGGTTACGGTCGTAGGTGTCGTCCCAGAAGATCAGGTCCCCCGGCAGCACGAGCCGGGGGTCGTGATACAGCTCGCCGGAGCCCTGAATCAGCCGGTAGATGGAGGCGGTGGCACCGCCCTCGCTGGCAGGCAACCCGACCAGGCGCTCCCGGAAGGGGAGGCCATTGCCGGCATAGACGGCCTGCACGAAGCCGCTGCAGTCGGCGCTGTAGCGCTCGCCCTGCACGTCGAAGGCACGCAGGCCCTGGCCCAGCCAGGCACGTGCCTGGTCGATCAAGTCTGACCGCATCGACTCCGCCAGGTCTTTCGATGGAGTGCTGGCGGCTGGAGGGGATGACGCGGGCTGTGCTTCGATGATCGCGGGCGCTGATCGGGTCATCTCGCCAACGGGGCGCTCCACGACGGTACTGCAGCCAGCCGCCAGAGTCATGAGCAAACAAACTGCTTGCTGGTGACGCGTGGTACCCATGGTACTCACTCCAGGTTCTGCACCTGCTCCCTCAGCTGCTCGATCAGCACCTTGATCTCCACACCCGCCCGAGTAGTCTCCAGGTCCTGCGACTTCGACGACAGCGTGTTGGCTTCGCGGTTCAATTCCTGCATCAGGAAATCCAGCCTGCGGCCCACCGCGTCGTCGCCATCCAGGGCGTTCAGCACTTCGTCCAGATGACCCTTCAGCCGATCGAGCTCCTCATCCACGTCCATCCGCTGCAGGGCGAGGACCAGTTCCTGCTCGAAGCGTTCCTGGTTGGGCGATGCAGCGAGGGTGGAGAGCTTCTCCAGCAGGCGAACGCGGATCCGCTCCTGCACCTCTGGCAGCCGGCCTGATACCTGCTCGACCAGTCCACGAATAGTCTGGCAGCGCGTGATCATCAGGTCCCGGAGCCGCGCCCCTTCGGCGGCACGCGAGCTGCAAAGCTGATCGAGTGTGCTCTCCAGCAGCGACATGGCCGTTGCCTGCAGCGGGAGCAGGTCTCGCGCCGGCTCGCGGACCACCCCTGGCCAGCGCAGCAGTTCCATGGCATCGATACCGGCGATGTCGCCGGTCCTGCGACGTACGCGGCCCACCTGTTCCACGAGCCTGTCGAGCAGGGGTTCGTTGAGTTCCAGCGATGGCTCGCGTGCAAGGTCCGTCCTGAACACCAGCGTGGCATCTAGCTTGCCACGCCTCAGCTTCGCAGCGATTGCCTGGCGCAAGTCACCTTCGAGGCTGCGCACTTCATCCGGGAGGCGCAGGGAAATCTCCAGGTAGCGATGGTTCACGCTGCGCAGTTCCCAGGCCAGCACGCCCTGGGGCAGCGCCCGCTCGTCGCGAGCGAAGCCGGTCATGCTGCGGATCACGTTCTGGCCACCGGGGTCTGGGGTAACATGCGCCGCCAGAATAACAGGGAGCCCCCTTGCGAGTCGAAGTCGCCGACGTCACCCACGCAGGCCATCGCGAAGACAACCAGGATCGCTCGGTGGTGGCCAGCGGCCGCCATGCCGCCCTGCTGGCCGTGTTCGACGGCATGGGCGGTCACGCACACGGCAGTCGTGCCGCCGAGTTGGGTTGCAAGCTCGCACTTGCCTCCTTTCGGGCGGAACGGCATCCGCTGCTCGACCCGCTCGGATTCCTGGCGAGGACACTCGGTCTCGCGCACCAGGCAGTGGTCGCCGCCGGCCTGGCGCTGCCGCTCGAATACCGCCCGCGTGCCACCTGCGCCGTGTGCCTGGTCCAGCATGGCGCGGCTTACTGGATCCATCTGGGCGATGCACGTGCCTACCATTTGCGACAGGGCCGGGTCGTGACCCGCACCCGCGACCATACCCGGGTGGAGCAGCTGCTGGTGGAGGGCGTCATCACCGAGGAGCAGGTGCTGGATCATCCGTTGCGCAATTTCGTCGACAGCTGCGTGGGCGGGGATCCGGGGCAGCCCGAGTTTTTCCTGTCTGGCAGGCGTACCCTGCAGCCGGGTGACGTGCTGGCGCTCTGCTCGGACGGAGTATGGTCCGGGATCAGGGACAATGACCTGGCCGCTGCGCTGACCGCGAGGGATACTTCCCTCGTCGAGGCGGCCAAGGGTGTGGTGGCGAGGGCGGTGCGGGCCTCGGCGCCATACAGCGACAATGCAACGCTGGCCGCCTTGCGCTGGCTGGGTGACCAGGAGTAACGATGAGACATGATGGACGGCGTCCTGACGAGCTGCGTGAGGCCCGCTTCACGCGCGGTTACACCAGCCACGCGGAGGGCTCGGTGCTGGTTGAATTCGGGCAGACCAGGGTGCTGTGCACCGCGACCGTGGAGAACGGCGTACCGTCCTTCCTGCGCAACTCGGGACAGGGCTGGATCACGGCCGAATACGGCATGCTGCCACGCGCCACCCATACCCGCAGCGCTCGCGAGGCAGCGCGCGGTCGCCAGACTGGGCGTACCCAGGAGATCCAGCGGCTCATCGGGCGCTCGCTGCGTGCCTGCGTTGACCTGCGCTCGCTGGGTGAGCGGACCGTGACGCTCGACTGCGACGTGCTGCAGGCAGACGGCGGTACGCGCACCGCTGCCATCACCGGAGCCTACGTGGCGCTGGTCGATGCCATCGAGGGGCTGCGTGAGCGGCGCGTGCTGGAGCGCAATCCCGTACATGGACAGATTGCCGCCGTCTCCGTCGGGATCGTCGGCGGTACGGCCGTCCTCGACCTCGACTACCGCGAGGATTCCGAGGCCGAGACGGACATGAACGTGATCATGAATTCAGGCGGCGCCTTCGTCGAGGTGCAGGGCACCGCGGAAGGACATGCTTTCAGGCGGGAGGAGCTGGACAGCCTCCTCGACCTGGCCTCGCTCGGCATCGAGCGCCTCTGTCGCCTGCAGCGCGAGGTCCTCGCGGGAGCCTCGTCCTGAGCGCCAGGGTGGTGCTGGCCAGCGGCAATCCCGGCAAACTCCGGGAACTGCAGGCCTTGCTGGCACCGAAGGGCTGGCAGGTGGAGGCGCAGGCGAACTTCGGCCTGGTCACGCCGCCGGAGGACGGCAGCAGCTTCATCGAGAACGCACTGATCAAGGCCCGCTTCGCGGTCGCCGCCACGGGCCTGCCTGCCATTGCGGACGATTCCGGCCTCGCCGTCGATGCCCTCGGTGGCCGCCCGGGCATCTACTCCGCCCGTTTTGCGGGCAAGGATTGCAGTGATGATGACAACAATCGTCGCTTGCTCGAGGAACTGAGCGGCATTCCCGAAGCTCGACGGGGAGCGCGCTATCACTGCGCTCTGGTCCTGGCGCGACCCGACGACCCGGAACCGCTGGCCTGTGAGGCCAGCTGGGAAGGCAGTATCGCCCTTGCCCCGCGCGGCACGGGCGGCTTCGGCTACGATCCCTTGTTCCTGGTGGCGGGGGACACCCGGACTGCCGCCGAGATGCCTACTGCTGAAAAGAACCGGGTCAGTCATCGGGCCAAGGCGTTTGAGGCCCTGGCGGCGAGGATGCCGTTCCCGGCGCTCAGCGGACGAACTTGATGTATTCCCCCGCCTGCGGTTCCCCCTCGGGGTAGAGCCCATTCAGCAGGCGGTGTTCTTCCACCGCGTACTTTGGCAGGGGTGAGCGTTCCGCGATGGAGGCCATGGTTTCACCCTCTGGCACCTTGACCATGCGGATCCGGAACGGCTCTGCCAGCGAAAATTCGTTGGAGCGCAGCGGGCGGAACGTCCGCGCCGTCGAGGTGAAGAGCGCGTCGCCGGCTGGTGCTGGGTTGTCTGAGCGGCTGGCGCCCATCACGAGCCACATCAGGTTCTGGTGGCTGATGATCACGTAGCGTACGTTGGAGCGCGGACCGAACGGCGACTGCGCGCCGCGCACGATCACCGAAAATGCCTTCAGGCCGTTGATCTCGAATTCCTCGGCTCGCTCCAGCCGGCTGTCGGCGAGCGCCCGTCTGGCAAATTCGCGCGGCGAGGTGACCCCGGGTGGTGGGGGCTGTGCCGTGACCTGCAGCAGGTGATTGCGATCCGGCGAGATGGCGACCAGCTCGTTGGTGCGGTTATCGATGTTCCAGCCCCTGGGGAAGGCCATCGTCATCTGGAAGTTGGCATGGTAGAAGCGGTTGTCGCGGACCATGCCCTGGGCCCGGCTGGACGCGAAGGCCATGCCGTTGATGGTACGCAGGTATTCGTCGCGGTTCTCCGCTTCGCCGACGGCTACCTTGGACTCCTTGGAGGCGGCCGCGATGACCTCCTTGAGGCGGGTGTCGTTGTCCGGATGGGTCGAGAAGATGCCGTGGTACACGCGGGGCTGGCGGCCCTCGGCGCGTGCCCGGTCTTTCTCGAACATCTCCTGTTCCTTGAGCGTGGCCACTACCCGGATCATTGCCTGCGGGTCGTACCCGGCGCGGGCCAGGTAGCGCGCGCCCAGTTCGTCGGCCTCGAGTTCCATGTCACGCCCGTAGCCGCGGACGATCGCAGTACCGGCCAGGTTGGTGAGGTCACCGAGGGCGGATTGTCCGGTCAGGACGGCGGCCGCCACGCTCGCGATGGAGGCGATGGTGCCCTGGGTCTGCTGCCTCGAGGGATGCTTGCCCGTGACGTGGCCGATCTCGTGGCCAAGCACGGCGGCCAGTTCCGCCTCCGAGTCGAGGTAGGCCATCAGGCCGCGGGAGATGTAGACGTAGCCGCCGCCGGTCGTGAAGGCGTTGATGTCGTTGGTATCGAGGACGGTGAAGCTCCACTCCAGGTCCGGCATTTCGCTGACAGCCGCCATTTTCCGGCCGATGCGATCGACGTATTCGTTGACCTCGGGGTCCGGGTACACCCCCTGCGACTGGGTGACCTGGACGTGCATCTGCTTGGCCCGCTTGATCTCGGATTTCGAGACCCCGCGGGCCTCCGCGGTGAGGGGGGAAATCGCCAGCAGGGCGGCGAAGAGCAGGCTGGGGTACATGCGCATACCCTGCCTGTGACCTGCCAATCCGTCAAAAGTTGAGGCCAGAACGACGAAGGGCGCCCAGCGGGCGCCCTGCATGGTTGGCTAACTTGCAGCCCGGGTCAGGAAGCGCGGCCGTAGCGCTTGCGGAAGCGATCCACGCGACCGCCGCTGTCGACGATCTTCTGCTTGCCGGTGTAGAACGGATGGCACTGGGAGCACACCTCGACATCCAGGTCTGCTGCCAGGGTCGAGCGGGTCTCGAACTGGTTACCGCAGGAGCAGGTGACCTTGATCGGTTCGTACTTGGGATGGATGTCTGCCTTCATGTTGGCACCGCCGGCGGCCGTTTTGAACAAAGGGCGCGAAGTTTAACGACCCGGGTCGGCTCAGGCAAGGGCGCGGGGGCATTTCGGGGCCGGTCACCTAAGTACATGCTTCAGCGGGCTTTTTTCTTATCCACAAATCCTGTGGATAACCATGTGGATCAACTGCCGAGGGTGCCCACTTATCGCAGGAAAACACGCCATAACTCCGCCTTGGCTAAATTTTGACCATCCATTAATTATAATTTAAATCAAACACTTAGGTCCGGTATTCTCACCTCGTGTGACAACAATATGACCAAACCCCCTGCCGCCACGTGAGTGTCACCTCACTGTGCACAACGAACGTCCATGAATGCCGCCTGGACGTCGTTCAGGAAGCGCAAACCCAGCGCCGTGGGGGCCAGCCGATCCCCGTCCGTATGGAGCAATTCGCGCCGGCCCAGATCGTTGATGACGCCTTCCAGTACCTGTCTCGACAACCCGGTCGTGACCTCGAACTCGGCGAGGCTGGCACCACCCGGCAGTCGGAGCGCATTCAGTGCCCACTCGAAGGGCAGTTCGGCGGCGGCGATGGGCCGGCGGAACCCGCGTTCCCCGGCCCGGGCCATGAATTCGCCGGGCAGCCGCGGCTTTTCGGTGCGCAGTGCGCCGGAGGCCGTGGTCAGCTTGCCGTGCGCCCCCGCGCCGATCCCCAGGTAGTCCCCGAAGTTCCAGTAGGTGAGGTTGTGGGCACACGCGCGGCCGGGTTGGGCCCAGGCGGAAACCTCGTAGTGCTGGAAACCCGCCTCCTCGAGCAAGGCGTGGCAGCGAGTCTGCATCTCCCAGGCCGAGTCATCGTCGGGCAGCGCTGGCGGTCGATGATAGAAGGGGGTGCCCGGTTCGAGCGTCAGCTGGTAGTGGGAGAGATGGGTCGGCGCCAGCGCGAGGGCGCGGCGCAGGTCGTCGAGGCAGGCCGCAGGTTCCTGGCCCGGCAAGGCGAACATCAGGTCCAGGTTCAGGTTGTCGATGCCTGCTTCCCGAACCTCCAGCGCTGCCCCCACCGCCTCT
>JAUMBX010000129.1:0-4548 GCA_032119515.1 Steroidobacteraceae bacterium
ACAGGGAGCAGTGCGGAAGGACAGCAAGCAGTCAGCAGCAAAACCAAGCCTCAGCCGCAACGCTTGCGGTCAGTGTGGGGAGGAGGTGCAGGATGGGCGGCAGGCGGCGGCGGCGAGCAGGGGCCCCCCCTGACGAGGCCCAAGCGGCCACCTACGAAGCGTTGCGCCAAACCGCGCTTATCATGGGCGCACTCGGGTTGATCATGGTGGTCTAGTCCTCCTTGCCGGTTCAGCGCAGGCCCTGGACGTAGGAGGCCAGCGCACGCATTTCCTCGTCGGTGAGTCTGGGCGCGATGGCCTGCATCATGGCGTTGCCGGCCACCTTGCGCTCGCCGCTCGCGTAGGCGCGCAGCTGGTTGTAGGTGTATACGGAATGCTGGGCCCGGAGCGCCGGATACTGGGCGGGGCCGTTGCCCTTACCCTGGGGGCCATGACAGGCGATGCAGGCGGGCAGGCCACGCGAGGCATCACCCGCCCGATAGAGCTTTTCGCCCAGCGCGTAGCTGGAAGGATCGGCCTCGAGACCTTTGACGGTCTGGGCGGCAAAGTAGGCGCCAAGGTCGGCCATATCCTCGTCGCTCAGCATGAGCGCGTTCGGATACATGACGGGGTTGTTGCGCACCATCTGCTTGTAGAGGGCAAGCTGGGCAGCAATGTACTGCGCATGCTGGCCGGCGAGATTGGGCCATTCGGGGTTGAGGCTGTTGCCGTCGACGCCATGACAGGCGCCACAGATCAGCGCCTTTTGGGCTCCGGCCGCCGCATCGCCTGCCAGCGCCTCGGTTCCAACCAGCATTCCCATCAGGCTCAGGGCCACGATCACAGTCTTCATCCGCTCGAACTCCACTTGACCAGGGGGCTGCGGCAGGCGCCCGGCTTGCCGCGGGACCCCGCATTATACTCGCCGACAGAGCCACGAGACGAAGCCAGTCCCCGATGTCCCGTTATCCGACCGTCAGTTTCCTTAAAAGCGCCCACCGGCCAGGCGATTTCTGCCCGGACCTGGGTCTCGAGGTGGCTTTTGCCGGGCGGTCCAACAGCGGCAAATCCAGCGCCATCAACGCCATCCTGGGGCGCCGTGACCTGGCCCGCACCAGCCGTACCCCCGGCCGGACCCAGTTGGTCAACTTTTTCGAATTGGGCGGTGAGCGCAGGGTGGTGGACCTGCCCGGTTACGGCTATGCGCGCGTCGCGCCGGCCTTGCGCCAGCATTGGAAGGGGCTGATGGAGGCTTATTTCGGCCAGCGTTCCGCCCTGGCCGGCCTGTTCCTGGTGATGGACTGCCGCCGACCCCTGACCGACAGCGACTGGCAGATGATCGAATTTGCCGAGGCCCGGGGCTGTCCCATTCACGTCCTGCTCTCCAAGTCCGACAAACCAGGCCGCAACGAGGCCCGGGAAGCACTCCGCAAGGCCAGCACCCAACTCTCGAGTCGCGCCACCGCCCAACTGTTCTCCGCGGTCACGGGCGAGGGACTCGAGGCCGCGCGGCGGGTGCTGGATGGCTGGCTCTACAAAAATAAAGGGCCGGCGGGCACTTGGCCCGCCGGCAATTCCGAGCCCGGATCGGGGGTATGACCCGGGTTCGCCCGCCCAGGGAGAGAGCAGCGGGAAGCGCCAAAGCGCTCGCAAATTGAGACCGGCTACGCGGTCGCAAGTTCCCTGCCGGCTGCTCAGTGGGCCTCGTCCCAGTTCCGGCCCACGCCGATGTCTACCTTGAGCGGAACCTTGAGCGAGGCGGCCCCGGTCATGCACGCGGCCACCTCGGTGCGCACGGCCTCGAGGTGGCCTTCATCCACCTCCAGGACCAACTCGTCGTGAACCTGCATCACCAGCTCGGCACCCGGATCCTCACGGCGGATCCAGTCGTCGACGGCGATCATGGCCCGCTTGATGATGTCGGCTGCGGTGCCCTGCATGGGCGCGTTGATGGCGCTGCGCTCGGCGTACTGCTGGAGCTGACGGTTGCGGGCACGGATGTCTGGCAGGTAGAGCCGCCGCCCGAACACGGTCTCGACATAGCCTTGCTCGCGGGCCAGCCGGCGGGTTTCCTCCATGTAGCGCTTCACGCCGGGGTAGCGCTCGAAATAGCGATCGACGTATTCCTGGGCCTCACCCCGTGCGATGCCCAGCTGCCTCGCCAGCCCGAAGGCCGACATGCCGTAGATCAGGCCGAAATTGACCGCCTTGGCCGAACGGCGCTGCTCGGGAGTCACCGTTTCGGGGGCGATGCCGAGCACTTCGCCGGCCGTGGCTTCATGGATGTCACGGTCCTCGGCAAAGGCCCGCAACAGGCCCTCGTCGCCTGAAAGGTGGGCCATGATCCGCAGCTCGATCTGCGAGTAGTCGGCCGCCAGCAGCAGCCGGCCCGGCGGGGCCACGAAGGCCCGGCGAACCCGCCGCCCCTCGGCCGTCCTGACCGGGATGTTCTGCAGGTTGGGATCGCTCGACGACAGTCGGCCGGTGACGGCCACCGCCTGATGGTAGGAGGTATGCACCCGCCCGGTGGCAGGGTTCACCTGCTCCGGCAACCGATCGACATAGGTCGACTTCAGCTTCGCGAGGCTGCGATAGTCGAGGATCATCTGCGGCAGGGGAAACTCCCCGGCCAGTTCCTCCAGCACGTCCTCGGCGGTCGAGGGCTGGCCGGTGGGTGTCTTGCGCAGGACAGGCAGTCCCAGCTCGCCGAACAGGATCTCCTGCAGCTGCTTGGGTGAGTCCAGGTTGAATTCCCTGCCCGCCGCCTCGACGACCGCCTGGCGTACCTCGGTGATCCGGCGATCAATCTCCTGGCCTTGCTGGCCGAGCACCTCGACGTCGACCAGCACGCCCCGGCGCTCCATGCGCATCAGGACCGCGAGCAGCGGGATCTCCACCTCCCGGTACAGCCGCTCCAGTGCGGGCAGCTTCGCGAGAGCGGGCCACAGCTTCTCATGCAGCCGCAGGGTGACGTCGGCGTCCTCGGCTGCGTAGCGGGTGGCAACCTCGACCGTCACCTGGCCGAACGGCAGCTGCTTCGCGCCCTTGCCGGCCACCTCCTCGTAGGGGACGGTCTTGATGCCCAGATAGTGCCTCGCGCAGGAGTCCATGTCGTGGCGCGTCGCGGTGGAGTCGAGCACGTAGGACTCCAGCATGGAGTCGTGGCGCATGCCCGCCAGCGCGATACCGTGGTTGGCCAGCACATGCGCGTCGTACTTGAGGTGGTGACCCAGTTTGGCGGCCGATTCGTCCTCCAGCAGCGGGCGCAGCCTGTCGAGCACCTCGCTGATGGGCAGCTGCCCAGGCGCTCCCGGGTAGTCGTGAGCGAGTGGCAGGTAGGCCGCCTCGCCCGACCTGACGCTGAAGGAGAGACCGACGATCCGGGCGGCCATGTAATCCAGGCTGGTGGTTTCGGTATCCAGGGCAAACACCTCGGCGTCCTGCAGGCGCTCGATCCATGCATCGAGCGTTCCCGGGTCGGTGATGCACTGGTATTCGCCCTGGCTCGGTGCCGGCCCGGGCGCAGGTTCCGCGTCGACCAGGGAGTCCGTCGAGCCCTCGCCGAGCTGGCGCAGCAGGGAGTTCAGCTCCAGCTTGCCGAAGAGCGCACGCAGGCGATCCAGGTCCGGGGAACCTGGGCAGAGCTGGTCGGGCTCGACGCCGAGCTCGAGGTCGCAGCGGATGCTGGCCAGCCTGCGCGACAGTTCGAGCTGCTGCAGGTTCTCGCGCAGGCTTTCGCCGACCTTCCCCGGGATGTCGCCGGCGTGGTCGACGATAGCGTCCAGCGTGCCGTACTGGTTCAGCCATTTGGCGGCGGTCTTGGGGCCTACCTTGGGCACGCCGGGGATGTTGTCGGCGCTGTCGCCCACCAGCGCAAGGTAGTCCACCATCTGCGAGGGCAGGACGTCGAACTTGTTCTTTACCCCGGCCTCGTCCAGGCGCGAACCGGTCATGGTATTGACCAGGGTCACTTGCCCGTCCACCAGTTGCGCGAGGTCCTTATCGCCGGTCGAGACCACCGTGCGCATCCCGGCTGCCGAGGCGCGTGCCGCCAGCGTGCCGATCACGTCGTCGGCCTCGACCCCCTCGATCCTGAGCAGCGGCAGGCCCAATGCTGCCACGGCCTCCAGCAGGGGGCCGACCTGGCTTCGCAGGTCGTCCGGCATCGGCGGACGATGGGCCTTGTAGGCCTCGAACAGGTCGTCGCGGAAGGTTCGCCCCGGCGCATCGAAAACCACCGCCAGGTGCTGCGGCCGCTCCTCCTTGAGCAGTCGATTGAGCATGTTCAGCACGCCGAGCACGGCGCCAGTCGGTTCGCCGCGCGAGGTGGTCAGCGGCGGCAGCGCATGAAAGGCCCGGTAGAGGTAGGAGGAACCATCGACCAGCCAGAGCGTGGCCGGCTCACTCATCCGGTTCTTCCTCGTCGGCCTCCGCGGCCGGGGCAGGCCGGATCTCGACGGGCGTATCCAGGCCCTCGTCAGGCAGGTACAGGGGGCCGGTCTGGCCACAGCCGGCGAGACCGAGGCTCAGTGCCAGCAGACCGCTGCGCAGAAGAGAGGTCATCAGGCG
>JAUMBX010000130.1:0-2481 GCA_032119515.1 Steroidobacteraceae bacterium
CGACGCTCAATGAGGCTTTCGAGGATCGACTGTTCGTGCTGGGCGCTGGAGATGAATGAAATGAATGAGGCGAGCTACGATGTATTGATCAGGAACGTGCAGGTCGTCCGGCCGCGGGTCGAGGGTTTGTTGCAGGCCGACATCGCGATTCGGGACGGCAAGATCCTGGAGGTTGCCGCCGGGCTGGACCCCTCCCGGGCGTCGCAGGTCATCGATGGCTGCGGGATGCTGGCCTTTCCAGGCCTGGTCGATCCGCACATGCATTGCGGGATCTACTCGCCACTCGCCGAGGATGCGCTGACCGAGAGCAGGGCGGCGGCACAGGGTGGCGTGACCTCCAGCCTCAACTACTTCCGGACCGGGCGTTACTACCTCAACAAGGGCGGGCCCTACCGCGACTTCTTTCCAGAGGTGCGGCAGATTTCCGAGGGGCGTTTCCACGTGGATTACGCTTATCACCTCGCGCCGCTGGACAGGACCCACATCAGCGAGATCCCGATGCTGGTCGAGGAGCATGGCGTCACGTCCTTCAAGATCTTCATGTTCTACGGAGGCTACGGGCTGCATGGGGCCTCGAGTAGCCAGCACGAGTTCCTGATGATCGGCGAGGACGAGAAGTACGACATCGCCCATTTCGAGTTCGTGATGCGTGGGGTCCAGGCGGCCATGGAGCGTTTCCCCGAGAAGCGCGAGCACATTTCCCTTTCGCTGCATTGTGAGACGGCCGAGATCATGGCCGCCTATACGCGGCTGGTGCAGGAGGAAGGCAAGCTTACCGGCCTCAAGGCCTACAGCGCCGCCAGGCCGCCTCACAGCGAGGGCCTGGCCATCTGCATTGCCTCCTACCTCGCGCACGAGACCGACTGCCTCAACATCAACCTGCTTCATTTGAGCTCACGCAAGGCCGTCGAGGCCGCCCTGAAGATGGCCGAAGCCTTTCCGCAGGTGGACTTCCGCCGGGAAGTGACCATCGGGCACCTGCTGCTCGACTATGACTCCGCGGCCGGCGCGCTCGCCAAGGTGAACCCGCCCATCCGTTCACGCGAGGACCTGGAATACCTCTGGTCGGCGCTGCTGGCCGGCAAGCTCGATTGGGTATGCAGCGACCATGCCTGCTGCAAGCACGAGATGAAGGTCGACGCCAACCAGCCCCAGGAAATTTTTCTTGGCAAGAGCGGCTTCGGCGGGACGGAATATCTCCTGTCCGGGCTGTACTCCGAGGGCAGCAAGCGGGGCCTGTCGGTCAACCGGATGGCGGAACTGGTGTCATGGAATGCCGCGAGGCGCTATGGACTGAAGAGCAAGGGCGACCTCGCGCCCGGCTTCGATGCGGACGTGGTCCTGTTCGATCCGACCGCGATGTTTACGGTCCGGGCCGAGGAGTCCGAGTCCCAGCAGGGCTACACCCCGTTCGAGGGCATGACGCTGACTGGCAAGGTGATTTCCACCTGGTTGCGCGGCCGGCAGATCTTTGGCGACGGCCAGGTCATGGGCCCGCCCAGTGGCCGCTACCTGCACCGCCCCTGCTGATCAGGTCGCAGCTCGATGGGGTAGAATCTAGACGTTTCTTTCACAGTCAGGAGCACAGGCATGACGATCAAGGTAGGCGACAAGGTTCCCGCGGCGACGCTCAAGGTGATGTCCGAGGCCGGTCCGGCCAACGCCACCACCGACGAACTCTTCGGCAAGGGCAAGGTGGTCACGTTTGCGGTACCGGGCGCCTTCACGCCAACCTGCAGCGCCCGGCACCTGCCTGGGTTCGTGGAACAAGCCGGCGAAATCAAGGCCAAGGGTGTCGACCGGATCGTCTGCATGTCGGTCAACGACGTGTTCGTCATGGACGCCTGGGGCAAGGCTGGGCAGGTGAATGGCGACCTGGTCATGGCTGCCGACGGCAACGGTGAGTTCACGGCGGCGCTGGGCCTGGAACTGGACGCCAGCGGCTTCGGCATGGGCAAGCGCTCGCAGCGCTTTGCCATGGTCACCCAGGACGGCGTGGTCACCCACCTGTGCGTCGAGCAGGGCGGGGAACTCAAGGTCTCCAGCGCCGAGCACGTCCTCTCGCTGCTCTGAGTCGAACGGGGCCCGGCCCAGGGCCGGGCCCTTTGCTCAGTCTGTCAGCAGGCTTTCTAACTCGGGCAGCAGGCTGAACAGGTCGCCCACCAGCCCGTAGTCGGCGATCTCGAAGATCGGCGCCTCTGCGTCCTTGTTGATGGCCACGATGACACCTGAATCCTTCATGCCGGTCACGTGCTGGATGGCGCCGGAAATACCGATTGCGACGTACAGCGAGGGCGAAATGATCTTGCCGGTCTGGCCCACCTGCAGTTCGTTCGGCGCGTAGCCGGCATCCACCGCCGCGCGTGAGGCGCCGACCGCCGCACCCAGCTTGTCAGCGAGCGAATAGATCAACTGGAACTTCTCGGCGCTGCCCAAGGCACGACCGCCGGACACCACCTTCGCGGCGGTCTGCAGGTCGGG
>JAUMBX010000131.1:0-11801 GCA_032119515.1 Steroidobacteraceae bacterium
GTCGGCAGAGCGGCGAACCGTGCCGAGCATGCGCATCTGGCGGGCATCGAGCTGGGTGTTCTGCAACAGCTCGGCCATGCCCACCACGCCATTCATCGGCGTGCGGATCTCGTGACTCATGCGGGCCAGGAAGTCGCCCTTGGCCCGGCTGGAATGCTCGGCACTGGTGGCGGCCGTCTGCAGCTTGCGCGTGCGCTCGACCACCTGCTCCTGCAGCTGGCGGCGGTGGTCGGCGAGATGCTGGTCGCGCACGCTGATCTGGCCGATCATTTCATTGAAGCGGTTGATGAGGCTGCCGAGTTCCTCCGGCCCCTGGGGCTCGAGGCGTACGGAGAAGTCCTGGTCGCGACCCACCTTGGCCATGGTGCCGAGCAATTCCTGGATGGGTGTGGCGATGGTGTTGCGGATCCGGCGAGTGCTGACGCTGGCGATCAGCAGCGTCAGCAGGAAAATTCCGCCCTGGATCGGCAGCAGTTTGAACACGGCGCCGAGCCCGTGATTCCGCGAGAGGGTCACTTCCAGCACGCCCACGCTCACGCCGCTGCTGGTCAGGGCGACGGCCACGCCGGCCGGCGGGAGTCGCTGGTCGATGGCCGGGATGCCCAGGCCCTGCTCACCCAACCTGCGGATGGCCAGCACGTTGCCCTCGATCCCCTGCAGCGACACGGCCGCCACGCCCTCGCCCACTGCGACCGAATCGATGACGGCCTGGGCTGCCAGGGCGTCCGAGAAGAACGCCGCTGCCGTTGCCGCCTCCATCTGGCCGGTCAGCGCGGTGCGGGCGCTGTCGGCGGCTTCCTGCATCGAGATGTAATAGGCCAGCCCGCTGGTCATCATGATGCTGGCGAGCAGCGCCGAGCCGGCGGTCACCCCCACCAGCCTTCGCATCTGCCCCGCCAGGGAGCCGTCAGGTTGCCAGACCTTGGCCATGCCTCGCCTTTCCGGTCGCGATCAAGGATGCCGGAAATCTTACAGAATATGGATTCTGCCCGGCCGACGGCCGTAAAAACGTGAGGGATTTCACCAGTCTGGCGGAGCGCAGGGCTCAGCCTTTGCGCAGGCTCCCGACCAGCGCCCCGACCGAGGCGAAGCCTTGCGAGGACAGATAGTCAGCGATTCCCGAATTGATCTTCGGGCATAGCAGGGGATCATAGAACAAGCCCGTGCCTACCCCGACCGCAGACGCCCCCGCAATGATGAACTCCAGGGCATCCTCGGCGGAGCAGATCCCGCCCTGACCGATGATGGGCACCCCGGCGGGGCCGGCTACCTCGTAGACCTGGTGCACCTTCAGCAGGGCGATGGGCTTGATGGCAGGGCCGGACAGGCCGCCCTGGACGTTGCCGATCACCGGGCGCCGGCTGCCGATGTCGATGGCCATGCCGGAGATCGTGTTGATCACCGCCAGTGCATCGCTGCCGGCCTCGATGCAGCGCCGCGCGTTTTCGCGGATGTCGGTCTGGTTGGGCGAGAGCTTGGTGATCAGTGGCTTGCGGGTGGCCTTGCGGCAGGCTTCGACCACCCGGGCCGACATCTCCGGGTAGTTGCCGAACTGCACCCCTCCTTCCTTCACGTTGGGGCAGGAGATGTTGACCTCGATGGCGTCGATCGGCGAGTCGTCGAAACGCCGCGTCACCTCGACGTATTCCTCGATGGTGGAACCGCTGACGTTGGCGAAGAAGCGGGTTTCCTCGCGATCGAGGCTGGGTAGGATCTGGTCGACCACGTAGTCCGCGCCGGGGTTCTGCAGGCCTATCGCGTTGATCATGCCCATGGCGGTCTCGGTCACGCGGTGCGGAGGATTGCCGAGCCGCGCGGATCCGGTGGTGCCCTTCAGCACGATGGCTCCCACGTCCCGGTTGGAGAAGCCCTCGACGCGGGTGTATTCCTCGCCGAAACCCACGCATCCCGACAGCAGCACGATGGGTGAATTGAGCCGCAGGCCGCAGAAGTCGGTGGCGAGCAGGGGGTTCACCATTCAGGCACCGGGCAGTAACGGTGCCACCAGTTCGGCGACCCGTGGCAGGTTGTCCTCGTTGAGCCCGGCCAGGTTGGCCCGGCTGTCGAAGCCCATATAGATGTGGTGCCGCTCGCGCAGGGTAGTGACGTCATCGCGGGCAATGCCGAGCAGCGAGAACATGCCTCGCTGCCGGGTGATCCAGCCGGCGTCGTAACCGGGGCGGGCCGCCATGATCCCGGCTGCCAGCTTCGAGCGCAGCTTCTGGATGTGGGCGCACATGCCGGCCAGCTCGCTGCGCCAGGCCGCTTCCCTCTTGGGGTCGGTCAGGATCTTCTCCACGATCAGCGCACCATGGGCGGGCGGCATGGAGTACATGGCCCTGGCTGCCTTGTTGGCGTGGCTCTCGATGGCGGCGGAGCGGCCCGGGTCTTCTGCGAGCACCAGCAGCGCTCCCGTGCGTTCACGATACAGGCCGAAGTTCTTCGAGGAGGACACGGCCACCAGCATCTCTGGAACCAGGCGCGCAGCCTCGCGGATGGGCCAGGCGTCCGTCTCGGGATCGTCGCCGAGTCCCTGGTAGGCGATGTCGAAGAACGGCACCAGCCGGCGCGCGGCGACGACCTCCAGGATCTGTTGCCACTGCTCGCGGGTCGGATCCACGCCGGTGGGGTTGTGGCAGGAGGCCTGCAGCAGCACCAGCATGCCCGCATCCGCAGCCTCCAGCGCATCCAGCACGGGCTGCAGGACCACGCTGCGCGTGGCGGCGTCGTAATAGGAATGTCGCGCCAGCTGCAGGCCGCCGCCCGACAACAGCGGCCCGTGGTTCGGCCAGGTCGGGTCGCCGAGCAGGAGGGTGGCGCCCGGCTGCGCGCGCTGCACCAGCTCCGAGCCCAGGCGGAGTGCCCCGCAGCCTCCCGCTGCCTGCAGGACGGCGGTGCGCGGGCGCAGGCCCGTCGCCTGCTGGCCCATGACCAGCCGGAAAATACCCTCGCGGAAACCCGGTGAGCCGGCGGCAGGCAGGTAGACCTTGGTCGACTGGCTGGTGAGCAGGGCCTGCTCGGCTTCCTTCACCACCTCCATGACCGGGGTGTTGCCGGCGCGGTCCTTATATACCCCGACGCTGAGGTCGACCTTCTCCGGAGAAGGGTCTTCGCGAAAGGCGGCGCCGAGACCCAGGATCGGGTCCGGGGGTAACTGCTCGAGCGTGGCGAACATGGGGCTCCTGGTTGGAAAAAGGGTGATCGCTGGCGTGTATCTTACCCGTTCAGGAAAACCCTACATGTTCCACGTCATCCTCTACGCCCCGCAGATTCCGCCCAACGCGGGTAACGCCATGCGCCTGTGCGCCAACACCGGTGCCACGCTGCACCTCGTCGAGCCGCTCGGTTTCAACCTGGAGGATCGCCAGCTGCGACGAGCCGGACTGGATTACCGCGACCTCGCCAGGCTCGAGGTTCATCCGGACCTGCCTGCCTGCCTCGCTACGCTCGGCGGCGCACGGGTCTTCCCGATCGAGACCGGAGGCAGCAGGCTGTATACGGAGCAGGCGTTTGCGCCCGGCGATGCCTTCCTGTTCGGGCGGGAGACGGAGGGCCTGCCGGGGGCGGTGCTCAGGGATTTTCCGGGGCACAGCGTGCTGCGGCTGCCCATGCAGCCCGGCAACCGGAGCCTGAACCTGTCGAACAGCGTGGCGGTGGTGGTGTACGAGGCCTGGCGCCAGCAGGGCTTCGCCCTTACTCGGCCGATACCGCCCGGCTCATGAGGTTATCCACCACCTCGGTGATGTCGAGTCCCTCGTGGGTGACCCGGTAGACCTGATCACAGATGGGCATGTCCACGCCGAGGCGGATGGCGACCTCGCGGACGGCCCGCGCTGCGTGGTAGCCCTCCACGACCTGGCCGATGTCACGGATGGCCTCGTCGACCCGGCGGCCACTGGCGACCGCCTTGCCGAAGCGGCGGTTGCGCGACTGGTCGTCCGTGCAGGTCAGCACCAGGTCGCCCAACCCGGTGAGGCCCATGAAGGTGTCCCGCTGGGCACCCAGCGCCAGGCCGAGCCGGACCATCTCGGCCAGCCCCCGGGTGATCAGGAAGACCCGGGCGTTGGCGCCGAAGCCCATGCCGTCGGCTGCGCCGGCTGCGATGGCGATGACGTTCTTCACTGCGCCACCGACCTCAACACCGATGATGTCCGACTGGGTATAGGCGCGCAGGTGGGGTGTGGAGATGCTTTGCGCCAGCGCCAGCGCAAAGTCGGGATCCGGCGAGGCACAGGCGATGGCCGTAGGCAGGCCCTTGCCCACCTCGCTGGCAAAGGTGGGTCCCGAGAGCACGGCCAGCGCCATGCCGCTGCCCAGCACTTCCGTGGCCACCTGATGGGGCAGCTTGCCGGTGGACAGTTCGAAGCCCTTGGTCGCCCAGGCCACCCGGGCACCCGGTTTCAGCAGCGGCTTCAGTTCCTGCAGGACCGAGCGCAGCGCGCTGGAGGGCACCACCAGTAGCAGGTCCAGGGCGGCGCCCACCGCACGCGCCAGGTCCGGCTCGATGGACAGGGCATCGGGAAAGGCGGCGCCGGGCAGGTAGCGGGCATTGCACCGCTCGCGGTCCAGCCGCTCCGGTTCGTCCTCGGCCCTGCCCCACAGGAGGGTGGGCCGGCCTGCGCGGGCGAACTGGATGGCCAGCGCCGTGCCCCAGGAGCCGGCGCCGATCACGGTGATGGGCGGCGCGCTCACCGCCGCCCTGCTCAGTTCACCTGCTGGGGAGCGGCCTCGGCTCCCGCCTGCTGCTGCGCCGCGCGCTCCTGCAGGGAGCGCTCGTACAGGGCGTCGAAATTCACCGGGGGCAGGAAGAACGGCGGGAAGCCGCCCTTGACCACCAGGTCGGAGACCGTCTGGCGGATGTAGGGGAACAGCACGTTTGGCGCGAAGGCACCGAGGATGCGCCTGGAGTCGTCGGCGCCGAAACCGCGCACGGTGAACAGGCCGGCCTGCTTCACTTCGGCCACGTAGACCGGCGCCTCGCCGTTCTTGGCCTCCAGGGTGACGGTCAACACCACCTCATGGGCATCCCCGCCTTTGTGGGACGAGCTCGCATTGATATTGAGCTGGATCTTGGGATCCGGGTTCTGGGCTGGCAGGAACGGACCGTTGGGGGACTCGAAGGACAGGTCCTTGATGTACACGTTCTGCAGCGAGACGTTCTGTCCCTGGCCGTTGGGGGCCGCTGCTTCCGGAGTGGGGGTTTCTTCAGCCATCTGTAGTGATCCTTGTGTAGCAAGCGATGAGAGGTTCAGGTCCCCGGCGAGGCGCCCAGCAGGCGGTCGAGTTCGCCACTGCGCTCGGCAGCGGCGAGCTCGTCGGATCCGCCCACGTGGTGATCGCCGATGAAGATCTGGGGCACGGTGCGGCGGCCCGTGGTGTCGATCATGTGCTGGCGCAGGCTGGGGTCGGTCTCGATGTTGACCTCCCGCCACGCCACCCCCTTGCGTTGCAGGATCGCCTTGGCCCGCACGCAATAGGGACACCAGGAGGACACGTACATCACGACCTCGGGGCTGGCCATGGTCAATCCTTCACCGTGGGCAGGTTGTCCTGCCGCCAGCCGCCCAGCCCGCCGCGCAGGTTGTGCACCGGGCCGAATCCCAGTTCCACCAGCTTGCGCGCCGCCGCTGCCGAGGAGACGCCGCTGTCGCAGCAGGCAATCAGCGTCTTGCCCTTGAGCTTGGCGAGACGCTCGTTGCCGGCCTCGAGCTGGTCACCCGGAATATTGCGGGCGCCCTGGATGTGCCCGTCCTTGAACTGGTTCGCCGAGCGGATGTCCACCACCACGGCCCCGTCGTTCATGAGCCTGACCGCCTCGGTGGCGGAGACCGCTGCGGTGGCCTGGGCCCGCTGGCGCAGTTCGAAGCCCAGTACCACCACGGCCATGGCCATGGCCGAGCCGGCCAGCAGCGGGTGGTTGCCTACGTAGTCGAGCAGCTGTTCCATGGGTGCCAGACAGAACCTTTACGATCAGCCGCGCAGTATACCAGCCACCGGCGACCGCCTCGGCTACCATAACCGGGCCTCATGACCCCCCGAATCCGCCTTTGCTGGCTGCCCTGCCTGGTTGCGCTCCTGGTCTGTGCCGGACCCCAGCACGCTGCTGCCGCCGACAAGGAAGCGGAGCTGGCGGGCCTGAAGGAACGCATCGGCCGCCTGCAGCGCGACATGCAGCAGGATCTCACCCGCAGGGATCGGCTGGCAGCCACCCTGCGGGATGCCGAGCGCGAGGTGGCGGCTGCCCGCGGCAGGCTGGATCGCGCCACGCGGGAACTGGCCCTGACCGACAGCCGCCTCGAGGCGCTGGCCAGGCAGCAGGCCGAGACCCGGACGGCGCTCGCGGCGCAGCGCAGCGCGCTGGCCGGCGCACTGCGTGCCGCCTATCTCGCCGGCCGGGAAGAGCATCTCAAGCTGCTGCTGAGCCAGCGCGATCCGGCCAAGCTCGGTCGCCTGTTCACCTATTACGGCTACCTGGGCCGGGCCCGGGCCGGCGCCATCGAGGGCATCGAGGCCTCGCTGGTCCGGCTGGACGAGTTGGAACAGGAGCTGTCGGAGGAACGCCGGCTGCGTGAGGGCCAGCAGTCGCTCCGCGAGCGGGAGCTGCTGGCGCTGGAGGAAGCCCGGGCCCAGCGCAAGCAGGCCCTCGGCGCCATGAACGCCCGGATCAGCAGCAACCAGACGGCCCTGACCGGGCTGCGCCGCGAGGCGCAGGCGCTGGAGAAACTGCTCGAGCAGCTCAGGCGCGAGACGGCAGGGGGGGCGGCACCCGCCGGCCAGCCCTTTGCCAGGGTCAAGGGCCGCCTGCCCTGGCCGGTTCGAGGACGGGTGACGGCCAACTTCGGCCAGTCCCGAGGCGGCGGCTTGCGCTGGAACGGCATCACCATTGCCGCCGTGCGCGGCACGGCGGTGCTGGCCCCCTACGCGGGTCGGGTGGTGTACTCCGATTGGTTGCCTGGCCTGGGGCTGTTGCTCATCATCGATCACGGGGGCGGCTACATGACCCTGTACGGGCATAATGAGCAGCTGTACAAGGCCGTGGGCGAGTCGGTGAGCGCCGGCGAGACGATCGCTACGGTCGGCGACAGCGGCGGCCGCGGTCGTCCGGAGTTGTATCTCGAAGTGAGACGCGGCAAGGTGCCCGAGGATCCACGGCGCTGGTTCCGCGGCTCACCGAGGTGAAATAGAGGAGTCCATGGAACAGGCACTGCCGTCCTTCCTGCAGGGTAACAAGCCCGATCTCGAGCCGCACGGCCAGGTGCTGAAGAGCCTCGTGCCGAAGGCGGCCGGGATCGGTTTCTATGACGCCCGCGGAGCCAGATTGTGGTTCCTGGAAGGCTACGACGGCCCCGAGCCGCAGCCGCTGGTCGACGAGGCCCTGGCCAAGGCCCCTTCCGCCAACAGCGCCGAGATCGAGGGCTTCATGCGCGATTTCCATGGTGCGCCCGCCTATGCTTTCCGGCTGCGCAATGAACAGGGCGAGGTGACCGCCGTTGCCGTGCTGCTCACCCGCAGCGCTGAGGACAAGCCGCTGTCCTTCGTCAGCCACCTGGTGAAGCCGGCGCTGGAGTGCCTGGCCCGCGAGCTTTCCATCCGTCACCTGGTCCGTAGCATGGTTGACGAGCTGGCCGCCCGCGACGGTGACCTCGACCTGCTGCTCAAGGTGGCACCGGATGACGTGGGCACGCCGCAGCAGGCCGATGAACTCGGTGCCCTGGTCCAGGCCTGCGTCGATCACCTCGGCTGCGAACTCTGCGCCCTGGTGGTGCCCGAGCGCAGCATCGCGGTCTGCAAGGCACCGGCCGGAACCAAGCCGGCGGTGAGCGTGCTGACTGCAACCCATCGCCACCTGTTCAACTGGGCGCAGCTGCAGCGGCGGCCGCTGCTCATCAACAAGGCCAACGCAACCCCTGGTGGATTGCCGCGCTACAAGATCCTGTCCTTGCCCATTCGCCATGCCGGCGGGCGGGTCACCGGCTTCCTGGCCCTGTTCAGGTCCCCGGATGGAGTGGATTTCGATGAGCGCGTGCAGCGCCTGTGTGAGCTCCTGACCCGCAAGATCGGTGCGGCGCTGCGCACCAATTTCGACGCCACCACCTCCCTGCTGACCCGCCCTGCCTTCGAGGTGCAGGTGCGCGCAGCCATGGCGAGTGCGCCGGTGGCCACCCACAGCGTGCTGTACATCGACGTCGACAGCCTGCATGTCATCAACGACAACTTCGGCATGCCGGTGGGAGACGAGGTCATCACCAAGATCGCCGAGATCCTGGCTCGCAAGCAGCGACCCGGGGCGCTGGCCGCGCGCATTGCCGGTGATCGATTCGCGGTGTTCATGCCCGACTGCGGCATCGGCCCAGCCCGTGAGATCGCCCTCACGCTGTGCAGGCAGTGCTCCGACCTCACCTACGCCCGTGGCAAGGGCACGGTGCACGTCTCGGTCAGCATCGGCGTGGCGCAACTCGACCCGGATTCACAAAATCCGCTGGGGCATGGCCTGGCCAATGCCGAGATTGCCTGCAAGGCGGCCAAGGACCGCGGCCGCGGCCGGGTTGAGACCTTCGACGACAAGGATGCGAGCATCATCCGGCGTAGCTCCGACGTCCTGGTCGTGCAGCAGGTCCACGAGGCACTGGAGCACGGTCGCTTCACGCTGTTCGCCCAGCCCATCGTGCCGTTGTCGGCAGCGGCGGCCGAGCCGCGCTTCGAGCTGTTGCTGCGCATGCTCGGCGCGGGGGGCGAGCCGGTCGAGCCGGACAAGTTCCTGTCGGCTGCGGAACGCTACCAGATCATGCCCCGCATCGACCGCTGGGTGGTCAACCACGCCCTCACCGCGCTCAAGCCCCAGGCCAAGCTGCTGCGTGGAAAGCCCATGCGGTTTTCAATCAACGTATCCGGCCCGTCGCTGGCCGATGAAACTTTCCTGGAGTTCCTCGAAAAGGCCATCCAGGGGTCGGGGCTGCCGCCCCAGTGCCTGTGTTTCGAGCTTACCGAGACCGCCGCGGTGTCCAACCTGGAGCGCGCGGACCGGCTGATGCAGCGGGTGCGTGCGCTCGGCAGCACCTTCGCACTCGACGACTTCGGCACCGGACTGTCTTCACTCTCCTACCTCAAGGCGCTACCGGTCTCGGTACTCAAGATCGATGGCAGCTTCACCCGCGATGCGCTGACCAGTCCGCGCACGGAGTCGATGGTCCGGGCGATCGCCCAGCTGGCCCAGACCATGGACATGGAAACCATCGCGGAATTCGTCGAGACCCAGGAGCAGAAGCTGCACATGGCCGCCCTCGGTGTCGACTTCGCGCAGGGCCACGCCGTGGGCATCCCGCTGCCACTCCAGGACCTGTTCCGCAAGCTCGCCAGCTACACCACCGGATCCTGAGAGTCGGGCGTCTCCTGATGCTGAAGCGCTGCTTGCCGATCGCCATCATGCTGCTGATGTTGTCCGCAGCCCAGGCCCTGGCGCGACCACTGGTGCTGGCGGGTGGCACGGTCATCCACGGCTATCCGCATGCACCGCTTCGCAATGGCGTCATCGTCATCGAAGGCGAGCGCATCACGGCAGTGGGGACGCTGGATTCCGTGATCCTGCCACCGGGCGCCGAGGTCATCTCGACCGAGGGCATGACGGTGCTACCAGGCCTCTGGGACCTGCAGGTGAATCTCGACCGGATCGGCAGCGCCGACGAGGAGCGCTGGCGCGAGGTCTACCTGCCGATCGTGCCCCGGGTGGTCGGCCCGCTGGTGGCGCGTCAGCTCCTGGAGGCCGGAGTGACCAGCATCAGGGCCATGCCCACGGGGGCTCGCGCCGGGCTCGGCCTGGCCGGGCGCATCCGTGAGTCGCGCGTTGATGGGCCGACGGTTCATGCCACCGGCCGCGCGCTCGGCAAGCTGCCGCGCTCGCCGGGTGAGGCCGTCTTCCAGGTCACCGGCGCGCAGTCGGCCGCCGCCCAGGTTATCGAACTGGCGCGAGCCGGTGCCGGCTTCGTCCTGCTGGAGCAACTCGAGCTCTGGTCCCTGGACGAACTGTCGGCGGCGGTTGGCGAGGCGCGCATCCGTGGCTTGAAGGTGTTTGCACGTGGCGAGAGTGCGGCCTCGGTAGAGCGTGCGCTGGAGGCGGGCGTGGATGGGTTCATCGGCATGGACTTTGGCACCGAGCCCGCCATTCCGGCGGCGACCCTGGCGAAGATCGCCGCCCGGGCGCGAGCCACCGACAAGCCGCCGCTCAGCTGGTCGCCCGCCATCTCCGGGGTCCTCAATTACGAGTCGCTGCGCCGCGATCCGGAGCCGCTGGACGATCCGGCAAGCTTCACCGGGCTGCCCTCGCTGATGACCATGGATCTGCGCGCCTCGCTGCGTTACCTCGACCGCGTGTCCTGGTACGACATGCCAGCCCTGCGCGCGGCCGGCTTGTGCCCGAAGCTGCGCCAGCTCCAGGAGGCCGGGGTGCAACTGGTCATCGGCAGCGACTCCGGGGCCCCTGCCCACCTGCATACGCGTGCCACCTGGCAGGAGATCGACGACTGGATACGGGAGTGCGGGATGGACCCGCTGCTGGCCATCCACGCTGCCACCCGGGAGGCTGCCGCGGCCATGGGCCTGGAGCACGAGTCCGGCACCCTCTCACCGGGCAAGTACGCCGACATCATCGCGGTGCGGGGCGACCTGCTGCGACATCCGGCGTTGCTGCAGCGGCTCGATATCGTCATTCGTCACGGGCGCCGGTTCCGCTAGCGTTGCCTGCCAGCCAAGGGAGTCAGTCACTCATGCCTCGTTTCATCCTGCGCGCCGCCATCGCCGCCCTGGGCCTGTGGCTGGCCAGTGCCTGGGTCGATGGACTGGTGATCGAGACGCCCATGACGCTGCTGTTCGCGGCCCTGTTGCTCGGCATCGTCAACGCCCTGGTCCGGCCGCTCCTGATCCTGCTGACGCTGCCCTTCCTGGTGTTGAGCCTGGGACTGTTCCTGCTGGTGATCAACGCCCTGATGCTGGGGCTCGTCGCCGCCCTGCTGCCCGACATGTACATCGACGGTTTCCTGTCGGCCCTGGCTGCGGCGCTGATCGTCAGCGTGGTCAGCCTGGCCGGCTCACTCGCCTTCGGTTCAACCAGCGATTCGCGTAACCGGTGACCAGGGCGGTCGAGAGCAGGATCACGCCCATGCCCGTGATCTGTGCGGCGGACAGGCGCTCGTCCAGTACCAGCCAGCCGAGCAGGGCCGCCACTCCCGGAATGACGTAGCCGAATGAACCGGCGATCACTGGCGTGGACTGGCGGACCAGGTAGTTGTAGGCGGAGTAGGCGATGCAGGTGCTCATGACCGTCAGCCAGAGGAAGGCCAGGGTGGCTTCCCGGGTCCAGTCGGTGTCGAGCGGCTCCCCCGAGGCCTGCGACCAGGTCAGCAGGCCGAGGCCCCCCGCCAGCATCTGCAAGGCCAGCACGGTTTCCGGTGGGTTGGCAGTTTCGATGTTGCGGTAGTAGATGGTCGCCACCGACCAGCCCAGGCAGCCGATCAGCACCACACCAGACCAGGCCAACTCGCTGGTGCCCGTGTTGCCGAAGGGGTCGAGCACCAGCCCTACGCCGATCACGCCCAGCAGCAGACCCACCATCGCTGCGCGATCGAGTCGGCTGCCCCGCGGACCGAGGGTGCCGAGCCCGGCGATCATGAGCGAAGAGGTGGCGTTGAGCAGCGCGCCGACATTGGAGGGCACGTGCTGGAAGCCGAGCGCGTTACAGCCGTTGCTGATGACGATGGCACCGATGGCCAACAGCACGACCTGCCTCAGGTCGTGCCGACCCAGTTTCG
>JAUMBX010000132.1:0-6309 GCA_032119515.1 Steroidobacteraceae bacterium
CGCATCCGTGCGCGTTTCGGAGTAACCGCGCAGGTCACCGAGAGCCTCTCCGCAGGAATCCGCGTGGCCACCGGTGGTGTGAGCGAAAACCGCTCGACCAATGCCACCCTCGGCGATGCCAATGCGCGCAAGGACCTCGAACTCGACCTGGGGTACCTGACCTGGAGGCCGAGGGAGGACCTGAGCCTGACCCTCGGCAAACAGGGCTACCCGTGGTTCAGGCCCGGGTCGAGCTTCCTGTACGACTCGGATTCGAACCCCGAGGGGGTGGCGCTGGCGTGGTCCGGGAGCAGCGGGGTGTTCACCCATGCCTGGGGGTTCTGGCTGTCGGAATCCGGTTCCGCAGCAGAGGGCAACGTGTCCGGGCTGCAGGTGGGCTGGCATAGCCGAACCGGCCTGACCATCGCGGCCAGCTTCCACGATTACGCAGCAATCGAGGGTCGAAGCCTGTCGTTTTCCGGTTACCCGGCCGGTAACACTACCTATGCCGGCGACCGTCTCTGTCAACCGGTGGCTACCGAGGTTGCCGTAGCGCGCTGCTACAGCGCCGATTACGAGATCCTCGGACTGGCCGTCCAGTACGAGGGCCGGGTGGGCGAGTTGCCCCTGCAGCTGTGGGCCGATTCGGTGCAGAACCTGGCCGTCGCGGAATTCGACGCCGGGTTCAACCTGGGGGCTCGGATCGGGCGCGCCTCGTCGCCGGGCAGCTGGGAGCTCGCGCTGGCTTACCAGGACGTGGAGGCGGATGCGCAGTGGGGCGGTTTCATCGACTCCGATTTCGCAGGCGGTGACACCCAGGGGCGAGGCTGGCGGCTGCAGGGTGGCTGGGTGCCGGCCCGCAACGCCCTGCTGCAGTTCACCTGGATCGACAGCATGCGAGCCGTCGACCTGCCGCAGGAGCGCGACTACCAGCGCCTGCAGCTGGATTTCAGCATGAAGTTTTAAACAGTCGCTGGGCTATACTCAGGTCAGACGCGGAGGCATCGGCTATGGAACCTGCAGATCTCGGTCATCATATTTCCAGGCGCTTCAACGAGGATCTGGAAAAGCTGCGCTCGCGGGTGTTGCAGATGGGCGGTTTCGTCGAGCAGCAGCTCGAGCGGGCCGTCACCGCGCTGGTCGAGGGCGACAGCCGCCTCGGTGAGCAGGTGGCGCTGGCCGACCACGAGGTCAACCAGATGGAGGTCAGCATCGACGAGGAGTGCGGGCGCATCATCGCCATGCGCCAGCCCACGGCCTCCGACCTGCGCGTCGTCGTCGGCATCATCAAGACGATCACCGACCTCGAGCGCATCGGTGACGAGGTGGAGAAGGTGGCGATGATCGCCTCGCGCCTCGCCGGGTCCGATGCCGGCAACGACAACTACCGCGAGGTGCGTCACCTGGCCAAGCTGGTCACCGAGATGCTCCATGATGCGCTGCATGCCTTCGCCCGTCTCGACGCCCAGGAGGCCCTGGCGGTGGCGCGTCGCGACCGGGCCGTCGACGACGAATACGAGGCCATCCAGCGCCAGAACATCACCCTGATGATGGAAAACCCGCGCAACATCCGCCGCGCGCTCGACGTGATGTGGATCGTGCGCGCGCTGGAGCGGGTGGGAGACCACGCCAAGAACATCTGCGAGTACATCGTGTTCGTGGTGCATGGCAAGGACATCCGCCACTTGTCCCTCGACGATGCCGAGCGGCAGATCCGGGGCACGGCGACGGACAGGCAGGGCTGACCCTTGCCGGGATTCTGGGCCCAGCGTCGGAACCTGAACCTGCTGGGCGTGCTCGCCTGTGCAGGCGCGCTGGGTTTCGCGTTCTTTTCCCAGTACGTGCTCGGCTACCAGCCCTGCCATCTTTGTATCTTCCAGAGGGTCGGCGTGCTGGCCATGGGGATCGCCTTCCTGCTGGCCGCCGTTCACGATCCGGGGCCGGCTGGTGCCCGCGGCTATGCGGGCCTCATCGGTCTCGCCACGCTGGTGACCATGGCCACGGCCGGTCGTCACGTCTGGATCCAGCTACAGCCTCCTGGCAGCGTCCCGGGTTGCGGTGCCGACCTCGACTTCATGCTGGATGTGTTTCCACTCTACGAGGTGGTGCTCAAGGTCTTCCAGGCTGGTGGCGAGTGTGCGGCCGTGGATATCTCCTTCCTGGGCCTCTCCTTCCCGGCGTGGGTGCTGGTGTTTGCCGTACTGGTGGGTGCAGCCGGCCTGTGGATCAACCTGCGTTCCAACCCTCAGCTGGCCAGCGATTCCATCAGCCGCTCGTAGATTGTCGAGAGCACCTCGAGGTCGGCAATCCTGACTTGCTCATCCACCTTGTGGATGGTCCGGTTCACCACCCCCAGTTCGACCACCTGTGCGCCGGTGGGTGCGATGAAACGACCGTCCGAAGTGCCGCCCCCCGTACTGAGGAGGGGCTCCACCCCGGTCACGTCCCTGATGGCGCTGGTGGCAGCGTCGATGAGGCGGCCGGGACGGGTCAGGAAGGGCAACCCGGCGACCTTCCATTGGATGTCGTACCTCAGTTGGTGGCGGTCCAGGATGGCTCGGACTTCCGACTGCAAGCCGTCCAGCGTCTGCTCCGTGGACCAGCGGAGGTTGAAGCGCATCTTCAGTTCACCCGGAATGACGTTCGGTGCGCCGCTGCCCGCGTTCAGGTTCGAGACCTGGAAACTGGTGGGAGCAAAATGCTCGTTGCCCTCGTCCCAGCGACGTGCGACCAGTTCCGCCAGCGCCGGGGCGAGGGCATGGATGGGGTTCTCGGCGAGTTCCGGATAGGCCACATGGCCCTGTATCCCGTGAACGGTCAGCCAGGCGGAGAGGGAGCCTCGCCTGCCGATCCGAAGGGTATCGCCTACCGTCTGGTCACTGGAGGGTTCGCCCACTACGCACCAGTCGATGCGCTTGCCCTGTGACTCGAGCCATTCCACTACCCGGCGGGTCCCGTCCATTGCAGGCCCCTCCTCGTCGCTGGTGAACAGGAACGCCAGCCGTGCGCCATGGTCCGGTTTGCCACCCACGAAACGCTCCGCAGCCGTCAGCATTGCTGCCAGTGCGCCTTTCATGTCGGCGGCTCCACGCCCGAACAGGTGGCCGTCACGCTCCGTGGGCTCAAAGGGCGGGGACGCCCAGTGCGATTCCGGTCCGCTGGGCACGACATCGGTGTGACCTGCGAAGCAGAGCAACGGGCCGTCAGTCGGTCCCCGCTCGGCCCAGAGATTGTCCACCTCGCCAAAGCGCAAGCGCTGCACTGCGAATCCCGCAGCCGCGAGGCGTTCGGCGAGGATCTCCTGGCAACCGGCGTCGGTCGGGGTCACCGACGGCCTGGTCATCAGTTGCCGCGTGAGTTGGAGGGTCCCTGAATCCATCGGTGACTGACCTTGTAACTAAACTGTAATATTCCCGTTCCTACAATTCTGCGGAACGGGTTCCCTGACCGGACCGCGTCCGCAGCCAGTTGCCGGGAACGTGATGCAAACCTCGACCGTCGTGCTCTGTCTGTTGATCCTGGGAGCGCTGGCCTACCACGCTGGCAAGGGGCGGTCCCTGAGCCTCGTGGGCGGCCTGCGCGGCGCGCGACAGCTTCATTCACTGCCTGGCTACTACGGGGCCCTGACGGCTCTCTGGTGCGCCCTGCCAGCCTTGTTTGTGCTCACGCTGTGGACCGTACTGGACGGGCAGGTGGTCACCGGGCTGGTCATTGCGTCCATGCCGGCATCCTACCAGCAGATGAGTCCGGACGAACTGGCGCTGGTCCTCAACGACATTCGTAACCTGGTGGCCGGGGCGATTCCCATGGAGTTCGCGGCCTCCGAGGTCCAGGCGGCCGCGGTCCGCCTGCAGGAACTGCAGCGTTTATCCAGCTGGTCGGCGGCTGCCCTCAGCCTGTCCCTGGCCCTGGTGCTCGGTGGGTTCGCTCTGCGTCGCCTGAGCCCGTCGCTCCGGGCCCGTAACCGGGTCGAGTGGGTGGTGCGGGCCGCCCTGGTGGCCTGCGCGACGCTCGCCATCTTCACCACGGTCGGGATCGTGGTCTCCGTGCTGTTCGAGTCGATCCGCTTCTTCAGCCTCATTCCCCCGTGGGAGTTCCTGTTCGGGCTGCAGTGGTCGCCGCAGCTGGCCATTCGTGCCGACCAGGTTGGCTCTTCCGGGGCCTTCGGCGCGGTGCCGCTGTTCACTGGCACCCTGTTGATCGCCGGCATTGCCATGCTGGTGGCGGTCCCGGTTGGACTGTTTGCCGCCATCTACCTGGCCGAATACGCCGATCGGCGGGTGCGCGGCGTGATCAAGCCCCTGCTGGAGGTCCTGGCCGGCATCCCGACCGTGGTCTACGGCTTTTTCGCCGCGTTGATGGTGGGTCCGCTGCTGCGGCAGTGGGGCGAGTCGCTGGGGCTCGACGTGTCGAGCGAAAGTGCCCTGGCGGCGGGGCTCGTGATGGGCGTGATGATCATTCCCTTCGTCTCCTCGCTGGCCGACGACATGCTGACCGCAGTGCCGCAGTCGCTTCGGGATGGCTCGCTGGGCCTGGGGGCAACCCAGTCGGAGACCATCCGCAGGGTGGTGTTTCCGGCGGCCCTGCCCGGGATCGTGGGCGGCGTCCTGCTGGCCGTATCGCGGGCCATCGGCGAGACCATGATCGTGGTGATGGCTGCCGGCCTCGGCGCCAACCTGACCGCCAACCCGCTGGAGGCCGTGACCACCGTCACCACCCAGATCGTCACCTTGCTGGTGGGAGACCAAGAGTTCGACAGCCCCAAGACGCTGGCTGCGTTTGCACTTGGCCTGGTGCTGTTCCTGGTCACGCTGACCCTCAACATCATCGCCCTGCAGGTGGTCCGCAGGTACCGAGAGCAATATGAGTGAAGCAGATTCCCAGGGCACGCTGACTGTGGGCCAGAAGTACCGCCAGCGCGTCGAGGCCGGCCTGCGGCGCCGCTACCGGGCGGAGGCGCGCTTTCGTGCCTACGGCATTGCGGCAGTCACCCTCGGTCTTTCTTTCGTTGCCCTGCTCTTTGTCAGCATCGTCTCCACGGGCTGGACGATATTCCGGCAGGCCTACGTGATGCTCGAAGTCCGCTATGACGCCGAGGCCTTCGACCCGGACGGCACTGGCGATCCGGAAGTGATCGGCGCGGGAGATTTCTCGGCCCCGATCAAGGCCTCGCTGAGGGACCTGTTCCCTGACGTGCAGGCTCGTTCCGAGCGCCGGATGCTCTATGGCCTGGTCAGCGACGGCGCCCAGTTCGAGTTGCGGAACAAGCTGCTGGCCGAGCCGGGTGCGGTGGGCACCTCTGAGACCGTGTGGTTGCTGGCTGACGACCGGGTCGACCAGTTGCTGAAGGGAAAGATCGACCGCAGCCAATCCGCCGAGGTCCGCGGACTGTCGGACGAGGAGCTCGCCTGGATCGATCGCCTGGAGCAGGCAGGCAACCTGGAACTGCGCCTGAACCGCAGCTTCTTTACCCACGGTGACTCCCGCGAGCCGGAGCAGGCCGGTGTCTGGGGCGCGCTGGTGGGTTCCGCGCTGACCCTGCTGGTGACCCTGGTCCTGTCCTTTCCCATCGGCGTGGCGGCGGCGGTCTACCTGGAGGAGTTCGCGGCCAAGAACCGGCTCACCGACTTCATCGAGGTGAACATCAACAACCTCGCTGCCGTGCCGTCCATCGTTTTCGGCCTGCTGGGGCTTGCCGTATTCATCCAGCTGTTCGGTTTGCCCAGATCCGCCCCGCTGGTGGGCGGGCTGGTCCTGACGCTCATGACCCTGCCCACCATCATCATCGCCAGCCGCGCCGCGCTCAAGGGCGTGCCGCCCTCCATCCGCGAGGCGGCACTCGGCATGGGCGCCTCACAGGTCCAGACGGTCATGCACCACGTCCTGCCGCTGGCCATGCCCGGCATGCTGACCGGGGCGATCATCGGCATGGCCCGCGCCCTCGGCGAGTCGGCGCCACTCCTGATGATCGGCATGGTGGCCTTCATCGTGGATGTCCCCGGCGGCCTGACCGATCCCTCCACGGCGCTGCCCGTGCAGGTTTACCTGTGGGCCGACAGTCCGGAGCGGGCCTTCCTGGAGCGCACCTCGGGAGCGATCCTGGTGTTGCTGGCATTCCTGTTGATCATGAACCTGGCCGCCGTGATCCTGAGGCAGAAATTCGAGCGGCGCTGGTGAGGCGCCGGGTGGAGGGCAATGATGAGCGTTGAAAAATCGCAAGCGCCGCGTGGTACCCACGTCGTCCCGCCGGAGAGGGCGGAGCAGGGCTTTCGCACCATCGGCGAGATCACCACTCGTGATCCGGTGGTCGTCTGTCGTGGCGTGAACGTC
>JAUMBX010000132.1:6319-9644 GCA_032119515.1 Steroidobacteraceae bacterium
GTCCACTACGGCGACAAGCACGCCATTCGTGACGTCAGCCTCGACATCGCCCATGACGAGGTCATTGCCATGATCGGCCCCTCCGGCTGCGGCAAGAGCACCTTCCTGCGCTGCATCAACCGCCTGAACGACACCATTCCCGCGGCCCGGGTCAGCGGCAGCATCGCCCTCGACGGTCGCGACATCTACGACAAGCAGCAGGACGTGGTGCAGCTGCGCGCCCGCGTGGGCATGGTCTTCCAGAAGCCGAATCCGTTTCCCAAGACGGTCTACGAAAACGTGGCCTACGGCCCGCGCATCCACGGCCTGGCGGCCGACCGGACCGAGTTGGATGAGATCGTGCAAACCAGCCTGATGCGCGCCGGCCTGTGGGAGGAGGTCAAGGACCGGCTCGAGTCGCCGGGCACTGCGCTCTCGGGCGGTCAGCAGCAGCGGTTGTGCATCGCCCGCACCATCGCGGTCAGCCCTGACGTGATCCTGATGGACGAGCCCTGCTCGGCGCTCGATCCGATCGCCACCGCGCGCATCGAGGACCTGATCGACGAGCTGCGCCAGAATTATGCGATCTGCATCGTCACCCACTCGATGCAACAGGCCGCACGCGTCTCCCAGCGCACCGCCTATTTCCACCTTGGTGACCTTATCGAAGTCGGCTCCACCGACCAGATCTTCACCAACCCCCGGCACAAGCTGACCGAGGACTACATCACCGGACGGTTTGGTTGATGCCGCGGAGCCCTACGGCCGCAGCAGGTCATTGAGCGAGGTCTTCGCCCGGGTTTTTTCGTCCACCCGCTTGACGATGATGGCCGCATACAGCGAGTGGCTGCCATCGGCGGCGGGCAGGCTGCCCGGTACCACCACTGAACCGGCTGGTACCTTTCCGAAGCTGATTTCTCCGCTTTGCCGGTCGTAGATCCGCGTGGAGGCGCCGATGAACACGCCCATCGAGATGACGGCCCCGCGCTCGACGATCACGCCCTCGACGATCTCGGAGCGGGCGCCGATGAAGCAGTCGTCCTCGATGATGGTCGGGTTGGCCTGCAGGGGCTCGAGCACCCCGCCGATGCCCACGCCACCCGAGAGATGGACGTGGCGACCGATCTGGGCGCAGGACCCCACGGTGGCCCAGGTATCAACCATGCTGCCGCGGTCGACGTAGGCGCCGATGTTCACGTAACTGGGCATCAGCACGACCTCCGGTGCCACATAGGCGCCACGGCGCACGACCGCGGGCGGCACCACGCGTACGCCGGACTCGCGCAGGGCTGCCTCGTCCATGCCGGCATGCTTGACCGGCACCTTGTCGTAGAAGCGCGTGTAGCCTGCCTCCATGACCGCGTTGTCGTGCGTCCGGAAATAGAGCAGCACGGCTTTCTTGAGCCAGGCGTTGACCTGCCAGTGGCCCGCGATGGGTTCAGCGACCCGGGCCCGACCGCTGTCCAGCAGGCCGATGCAGTCCTCGATCGCGCTGGCGAGGGCAGGTTCCACCGTGCCCGGGCTCAGCGAACTCCGCGTCTCGTAGGCGGCCTCGATGGTCTTGATCAGCGTTTCCACGTCAGTTCCACCCCGAATCGACGAATTCCCGGATCCGCCTGGCGGCTTCCACGCAATCCTCGATGCTCGCGACCAGCGAGAGGCGCAGGTATCCGCATCCCGGGTTGCCGCCCGTGGCCTCCCGACCCAGGTAGGAGCCGGGCAGCACGCTGACGGCGGTCCGCTGGTAGAGGGCGCGGGCAAAAGCAGCGTCGTCGCCGCCTACCGCAGGCCACAGGTAGAAGGCCCCGGCCGGCGTGCTGGCAGCCAGCCTGCCTGCCAGGGCCGCGAGGAAGGCCGCGAACTTGTCTCGATAGAGCGCCCGGTTGTCGCGCACGTGGGCCTCGTCCGACCAGGCGACCTGGCTGGCCAGCTGCACCGCCTCGGGCATCGAGCAGCCGTGATAGGTGCGGTAGCGGCGGAAGGCATCGATCAGGCGCGCGTCGCCGGCCACGAAGCCGGAGCGGAGGCCCGGCAGGTTCGAACGCTTGGACAGGCTGTGAAACACGACGCAACGCCGGAATCCATCGTTGCCGAGGGCGGCGCAGGCCTGCAGCAGGCCGGCGGGTGGGCTGGTCTCGTCGAGGTAGATTTCCGAGTAGCACTCGTCACTGGCGATCACGAAATCGTGCCGCTCCGCCAGCTCGATGGCCCGGCGCAGGGAGTCGAGACCCATCACCGCACCGGTGGGGTTGCCGGGGGAGCACAGGTAGAGCAGGGCGCAGGCATCCCATTGTGCGGCCGTGACCGATTCCAGGTCGGGCAACCAGTGTCCCCTCGCCTCGGTGGGCAGGTAGTGCGGTTCCGCTCCGGCCAGCAGGGCGGCGCCCTCGTAGATCTGGTAACCGGGATTGGGCATGCAGACCCGGGTCCCAGCGCCCGACTCGATGACCGTCTGGGCGATGGCGAACAGCGCCTCGCGGGTGCCATTGACCGGCAGCAGCATGGTCTCGGGGTCCACCTGGCCTGGGCGCAGACCGAAACGCCGCTCTGCCCAGCTGGCGCAGGCTCGGCGCAGGTCGGCCCGTCCGGCGATGGTGGGGTAGCGGGCAACGGCCGGCAGCGCGGCCGCCAAGGCTTCGAGCACGGCAGCCGGTGGAGGGTGGCGGGGCTCGCCGATGGTCAGGGGAATCGGGGCCAGCTGCTCGGGTGGCTGCGTGCCGGCCAGCAGCTCAGCCAGGCGCTCGAAGGGGTAGGGTTGCAGCCGCCGAAGTCCCGCGTTCATCGGGATCAGGCTGCCGCGCCGCGGCGGTCGAGGGCTGCGGTCAGTGCATCGGTCACGACCTGCTGGCGCTCTGGTGTAAGCAACGAACCACCGCCGTCCGTCAGGTAGAACACGTCTTCCGCCCGCTCGCCCACCGTCATGATCTTGGCGCCGAGCAGGTTGAGCCCCTGCTGCCAGAGGACCTTGCCGATCTCCGAGAGCAGCCCGGGGCGGTCGGCTGCCACCAGTTCCAGGATGGTCCAGCGGCCGGAGGGATCACGGCTGAAACTCACCCCCGTGCGGGTGGAGAACACCTTCAGCTGGCGTGCAGCCCGCCGGGTGACGGCCTGCGGGTTCATCTCGCGGTCGGACACGACCCGCCGCAGGGTGGTCTCGATCAGGGCCAGCCGGTCCGGGTCCGACACCGGCGCACCGCTGCCTTCCAGCACGTAGTAGCTATCGAGACTCGACCCCTCGCGGGTGGGAGTGATCCGGGCATCCATGATGGTCAGCCCCATCTGGTCCAGGGCGGCCGTGGCCCGCGCAAAGCTGTGGCGGCGTTGATAGGTGTGCACCAGCACGGCG
>JAUMBX010000133.1:0-3167 GCA_032119515.1 Steroidobacteraceae bacterium
ACCGAGCCGGGCCAGCAACGCAGCTGATTCCTCGCGCAGCGCGCTGACCCGTGCCCGCGCGAGGGCATCCCCCGCGGCGACGGCCGAGGTCGCCGCAGGGAGCGAGGCGGCGACCCGCTGCAGGGATCCCAGCGTCTGCAGGTACTGCCGATCCTGCTGCTGCAGGCGTCCGCCAACCGCCAGCAGGGCGGAAGACAGGGCCAGCAGGACCAGCCCCACGGCTACCAGCAATGGCAGCCAGAGGGAGGACTTGGACCAGGGCGTGTCGGACATCGTGGGTGCCTCAGGCAGAGCCCTGCAGGAATGCAGGACTCTCTATCAGTGTACGCAGGCCCAGCACCGGCCAGGCCTCGCTGCCCCGCCGGAAACAGCCGCCGAGGTAGCGCTCGCAGCGGATCCCGACTGCGGGGTTCCCGGCATGGTAATCGGCATCGCTGAAGCGGCGGAAGCCCAGCACCTCGTCCACCAGCAGCCCCGCGGGGATCTCCCGGTGGTTCACCACGATGACCCGTGAATTGCGCTCGGTGTGGGTGACTCCAGCGCCGAGATACTGCCGCAGGTCGATGACGGGCAGCAGCTGGCCGCGCACGTTGGCCAGCCCCCGGATCCACTCGCGGGCACCGGGCACCCGGGTGAGCGCAGCGGGCACGCTCATGATCTCGCGGACCTCGTCCCGCGGCACCAGGAAGGTCTCGCCCCCGAGACGGAAGGCCACTCCACTCCACACGCCTCCTGCCTGGGGATCCAGGGCACCCGCCACCGCGGCGCGGGCGCGACGCTCGATCTCCAGCAACAGCTCGAACGGGTGGTCACGCAGGGATCTCAGGCCGGGCGCCATCGACATCCTGCTACCCCGGCAGCAGGGCAGCCTGCGCCCGCTCCAGCAACCGTTGCGGCGAGACCGGTTTCACCAGCACGTCCACCGCACCCTGACGCATGGCCCACACGCGATCACTCTCCCCGGCCTTGCCCGTGATGACGATGATGGGAATGGCCCTCGTGCCGGGATCCTTGCTGAGCTGACGGGTGGCCCGAAAGCCGTCCATGCCGGGCATGACAATGTCCATGAGGATCAGGTCCGGCCGCTCCGCCTGCGCCTTGCGAATGGCCTCGGCCCCGTCGGCCGCCGTATCCACCTCGAAGCCGCCGGCTTCGAGGGCCTTGCGCATCTGGAAAACCTCGGTCTGGGAGTCGTCGACGATCAGGATCCGGGCCATGCCATCCGCTCCCCGGCTCACTGGCGCTGCACGTGCTGCTCGATGGCAGACAGCAACTCGTCACGGGTGAAGGGCTTGGTCAGGTAATGCTCGGACCCCACGATGCGACCGCGGGCGCGGTCGAACAGGCCGTCCTTGCTGGACAGCATGATGACCGGAATGGAGCGGAACACCCGGTTGTGCTTGATCAGGGAACAGGTCTGGTAGCCGTCCAGTCGCGGCATCATGATGTCCACGAAAACGATGTCGGGCTGGTGATCGGCCACCTTGGACAACGCATCGAAGCCGTCCACGGCCGTGAACACCTCGCAGCCCTCCCTGGCGAGCAGGGACTCCGCCGTGCGGCGGATCGTCTTGCTGTCATCGATCACCAGTACCTTGAGCCCCCTCAGGCGGGGATCCACACTGGCGGCGGTTGCGATTTCCATCGATTTCCTCCGGCTTCCGGGGACGCCACCTAAGCGGCGTGTATTTAACATATCGGCAGCCCGCCCGTCATTCCGGACCGCCATCAGCCGGGCCCTCGGCCCGGGGTGCAGGTGTACTATGTCACCTGCCTCGAGGGGGCGATTTGGCTCACATTCCCGCAGTTTGCTCCGCTGCAAAGGTCGTCTATGTCCCGTTGCCCGCGCTTTGCCGTCCTGATGGACCCGATAGGACAGATCAACCCGGCCAAGGACTCGACCCTGGCCATGATGCTGGCCGCCCAGCGCAAGGGGATCGAACTCTTCTGGTTCGGCCAGGGTGACCTGGCAGCTAGGGACGGGCAGTCCCTGGCCCGCCTGCGGCCCGTATCGGTGAGCGACCACCCCACCCACTGGTACCAGGAGGGCCCGCCGGCCGAGATCGCCCTGTCCGAGGTCGACTGCGTACTGATGCGCAAGGACCCCCCCTTCGACATCGAATACGTCTACACCACCTACCTGCTGGAACGGGCCGAGGCTGCCGGCACCCTGGTGGTCAACCGCCCGCAGGGCCTGCGCGACATGAACGAGAAGGTGTTCACCGCCTGGTTCCCTGAGTGCTGCGCGCCGACCCTGATCACCCGAGACATGGCAGCCATGGCGGCGTTCATGGCCGAACACGGGCGGATCGTCTGCAAACCCCTGCATGGCATGGGCGGCCGCTCGATTTTCGCTCTGGAGCCTGGCGACAAGAATGCACGGGTGGTGTTCGAGACCCTCACCGAATACGGCCAGCGCTATGCCATCGTGCAGCGCTACCTGCCCGAGATCGTCACCACGGGGGACAGCCGGGTCCTGCTGGTCGACGGCGAGCCGGTGCCCTACGCCCTGGCCCGGATCCCGGCCGCCGATGACAACCGCGGCAACCTCGCTGCTGGAGCCAAGGGTGTCGGCCGGCCGCTGAACGACCGCGACCGCTGGCTGTGCTCCCGGATCGGGCCGGTTCTCAGGGAGCGGGGCATGCTGTTCGTCGGCCTGGACGTGATCGGCGGTTTCGTCACCGAGATCAACGTCACCAGCCCCACCGGCATCCGCGAGCTGGACCAGCAGTTCGGCCTGGATATCGGCGGCCAGCTGGTGGAAGCCCTGCTCAGCCGCCTGGCAGCACGCACCTGACCGTGACCCAGCCGGACTTCACCCCGGAGCGCTTTTCGATCGACGACCGCCTCAGCGTGACGCTGGTCCTCGCTGCCGTATTCCACCTGATCATCGTCCTGGGTATCACCTTTTCGCCGCCGCGGCCGGACCCGGCTCCTGAGGGCAGGACGCTGGAGGTGCTGATCGTCAGCGAGGAGATGCCGGAAACCAGCCGGAACGAGACTGCAGCCTATGCCGCCAACCGTACCCAGGAGGGCAGCGGTCATGCAGCGGACGAGGCCCGGACCCGCCGGGCCCGTCCCGGACAACCGGCGGCCGTCCCGGGCCAGGACGCGACACCCGGCGCGGGGGCCGACGACCTGCGCCGTGCCGAGCAGGATCGCCTGCT
>JAUMBX010000134.1:0-2297 GCA_032119515.1 Steroidobacteraceae bacterium
CTGTTCATGCCCGGCAACGGCGGTGCCGTCGTCCCCAACAACGACCTGCGCAATGCCATGGGCAGTGGTGCAGGAAGCGCCCGAACTCCCGTTCTTAACATGAAGTTCGAGTCCACCAACATCGGGGGCGTCGAGTATGTCAGCCGCGATCAGTTGGAGCAGGCCATGGCCGCAACCCGCCGCCAAGCCGCCAATGACGGCGCCAAACGTGGCATGAACATGACCCTCGACAAACTCCAGCACAGCCCGCAGACCCGCTCCCGCATTGGTGTCCGCTGATGTCTCGCACCTTCCCTTCGCTGAAGCCCAGCAGACGGTCTTTCAAGCTCGGCACTTTCCCCACCCGGACCTACCGCTCTTTGGCCGGCACCACCGTCAAACGCAGCTTCGGCAACCGCCCCTTCGGCTACGAACTGCGCCTCTCCTTCGCCAACATCACCGACGCCGTCCTAACCGAAATCCTCGACCACTACACCGACACGTCCGGAGGCTTCACCCGCTTCACTCTCCCGAGCGCGATCTTTGCCGGCATGGACGCCACATCACGCGCCTACGTGCAATCCCCCGGGGGCATTCGCTGGGAGTACACCGGTCCACCCCAAGTCGAATCGGTGTACCGAGGCATCAGCACGGTCTCGATCGACCTTGCGGGTGAGATGAACGTCTGATGGCCACCGAGATCCGCATCTGTCAGTTCTTCGACCTGACCACCAACAACGGCCGGCGCCACCGCTACCAGAACTATTTCATCGCTGAAACCCGGACGTACGGAGGCCAATCCTTCAGCTTTGCCCCATTCCAAGCGGACGGTGCCCTCGCCAGCCTCAACGGAGACAACCAGCAGCTCCGCGTCCTCTTCCCCAACCTCGAAGTGGTCGTCCGTCTTGCCGAGGACGGCGAAGGCAACCGGCTCAGCGTGCTCGCCCTGACCACGGCCTGGCTGACCGGCTCGGGCCAGATCGCCAACACCTTCACCGACTACTTCATCGGCACCGGTGCAGGCTTCAACGAGGACACGGTGGAACTGCGCTTCCGCTCATCGATGGACAGCGTCGGTGCGGGCTTCCCGGGGCGCACCTTCACCAGCGACAACGTCGGCATCCTGCCCCTCAACGCAGAGCTGTACCTGCGATGAACGATCTGATCGGCCTGAAATACCGCTGGGGGTGCGGTCCAACCGATGGTTCCGGCTACACCGACTGCTTCCAGCTCCTCTGCGTTGTTCGCAAGCGCATGGGCTTCTTTGACTACACCGACCGTTTCGCCTGGGTCTACGGCGAATACGACGAACAGACCTTCCCGCGCCTGCGCATTGCGCGCTGGCTACTCCAGCTGGGCGTCAGACTCCCAGGCCCTGTTCCTGGCGCTGTGGCCCTGCTTCCGGGACATGCCGGAGCAGCTTTGGGCATTGTCACCGAGCACGGCTTGCTATTCATCGCCCCTGGACAGAATGTAGTTCACGCCCCTATTCCGCCAGGAATGGGACGGTTTTTCTGGATCGACTGATGACGCGCAAGCTTCTTCCCTACGAGCACGATCTGATCGAGACCCTGGGAGTCAGCGCTGACGAGTACCTCGACTTCCTGGCCGTCCAACACGACTTCACCAAGTCCGCCGAAGAGCGCAGCGGCGAAATCACCGCCGACTTCGGCATCACCGCCCTCGTCTTCACCTTTGTCGGCATCTTGTTCCAGGTGGCGGCCGTCCTGCTGGCCCCCAAACCCGAGGAAAAGAATCAGCGCCGCGCTCGGGATCAACGCTTCAGTCCACGTTACGGCTTCAATAGCTCCCAAGAGCTCGCCCAATACGGCGAGACCGTCAACCTGATCTACTGCAACACCAACCAAAATCCTCGTGGTGCTGTCCGAGTCGGCACCTCGCTGGTCTGGTCATCTGTCGCGTCCTACGGGTCCTCGCAGTTCATGCAATTGATGCTCGTGCTCGGTGCAGCGCGGGTCAAACGCATCGACTGGGATCGGGTGGCCTTCGGTCAGCTGCCCCTCGGCGAATTCAGCGCCGCCAAAACCTGGCTCTACTACGAGCAGAACGGCCGCGTCAAATTCAACGACAAGGTCATCGGCGACGGCAAAGACCCGACCCGCAATGGCGCCCCAGGCACCGATGACGTCTGCAAGATCATCGACGGCGGCCAGCGCCGCAACGGCTACAGCCAAGCCTTCAGCCCCAGCAGCTTGACCAGCCTGGGCGTCTACAGCCCCATCCCGATCAACGTCGAAATCCAGGAGCGCCGCACCTCCGGTCGACCCCAGTGGGCCAACCTCGGCATCACGATTGCC
>JAUMBX010000135.1:0-9560 GCA_032119515.1 Steroidobacteraceae bacterium
CAGTGCGTTCTCCGCGTCACCCGACTTCAGGGCCTGGGCCGGTGCGCTGCGCGCGGCCTCCCGCGCCGGCCACCAGGCACCTGCCATGGCGAGCACCGTGCCCACCAGGAAGAACGGTAGCAGGCTTGCTGCCTGCGGGTCCGGGCGGGTCGCCAGCGTAGAGAAGTAGCCTCCGCCGAGATCGCCACCCAGTCGGGCGAGCACCACGACGGCGAGCGCCTGCCCCAGGACGACACCCAGGGCCGCACCCGTCACGCCGAGCAACGCACCCTCGGCCAGCAGCGCGGTTTCCAGCTCGGCACGCCGGCAGCCCAGCGCACGCAGCAGGGCGAAGGACTGACGGCGGCGCAGGACGGCCAGCGACTGGGTGGAGAACACCAGGAACCCGCCGGTGAGGAGCGCCACCATGGCCAGCAGGTTGAGGTTGACCCGATAGGCCCGGCTGACCCGCTCGGCCCTGCCCGCCTCCGCACCCGGTCCGGTGGCGGTCACGCCTGCCGGCAGGCGGGCTTCGAGCGCAGCGAGGAAGCGCTCGGGTTCGATGCCCGGCCGCAGTCTAAGGTCCAGGCGGTTGATGCGACCGATTCGATCGAAGCGCCATTGCGCCGAGGCAATGTCCATCAGGGCCAGTGCCTGTGGATAGGCCTCCTCGGTGAGCACCTTCACGATGGTCAGGTCGATCACCGCGCTGCCCGAGCGCAGGCGCAGCCGATCCCCCTCGCCCGATCCCAGCTGCCCGGCAGCCGCGGCGCTGAGCGCCACTGCATCGGGCTGCAGCAAGGGCAACAGTCCATCGCCCAGCCCGGCCATCAACGCCGGCTGGACCTGGCCTGCCCGCAGCGGATCGAGGCCCAGGAGGGGCAGCGCCTCCGCTTCCCCCACCGGTTGCGCCTTGAGATCCAGCATCGGACTGGCGGCCAGCACCGCCGGGTCCGTGGCGAGTGCCACGAACAGGGACTCCTCGAAACCTCCCTCGCTCCCGCGCAGCACGACGTCGGCATCCCCCACCAGCTGGCGGGCTGCGCGATCGAACTCCTGCAGAGCGCCCTGATTGATCAGGAACACCCCGGTCGACAGCGCCACGCCCAGCGCGATGGCGAGCACCGTGGCCAGCAGCCTGACGGGCTGCTCTCGCAGGCGGCCCAGCACAAGGGCACGCGCGACGGCGAGGGTTGCACTCAAGGCGCTGGCAGCGGCCTCAGCGACCGCCCATCGAGGACCAGCACGCGCTGGGCGGTGGCCGCCGCGGCGCGGGAATGCGTGATCAGCACGCCGCTGGCGCCCTGGCCGAGTACGCGCTCGCGCAACAATTCCAGCACCCGATTTGCAGTCGCCGGGTCCAGGTTGCCGGTCGGCTCATCGGCCAGCAGCAGTCCGGGTCTGTGCACCAGGGCCCGGGCGATGGCCACCCGCTGCATCTCCCCGCCGGACAGCTCCCGGGGAAAGCGCGGCCCGAATCCGGTGAGTCCGACGGACTCGAGCAGCTCTCCCGCCGCCCGTTCCCTGACCGTCCGGCGCTCGCCGAGCAGGTGCAAGGGAAGCGCCACGTTGTCGAGCACGGTGAGGTGGGGCAGCAGGTGGAAGGCCTGGAACACGAAACCCACCCGGCGCCGCCTGAGCAAGGTCGCGGCGTCATCGTCCATGGCGTTCAGGGACTCGCCGTCGATCTCGATGGCCCCGGCGTCCGGGCGGTCGAGCCCAGCGATCAGGTTCAGGAGCGTGGACTTGCCCACCCCGGATTCGCCGAGGATGGCCACGTATTCGCCGGGGCCCAGTTCAAGGTCGATACCCTCGAGCACCGGGGGACGTTCCGGGTGATAGCGACGGCACACTCCGCTGAGCCGCAGGATCGGGTGCGTCACCTCGGAATCGCCGTCAAGGCATCTGGATACCGCCGCCGCCACCCATGCCGCCCCTGCCCTTGAGCGCTGCGGCCCCGGCATCCGGGATCACGATGGAAGAGGCCGCCTGGCGGCGCATTTCCTGGATCTCGCGGGCGGCTTCCTCGATAGCCCGCTGGGCGGCCGGACCGAAAGCGGCTACGGCCGTGGCGAGATCGTCAGCCTCGAGTTCGAAGGACAGCGGCAGCGAGCCCATCGGCGTCATGACCGTGGCCTGGCCCACGAACAGCACGGCGCGCGCGGGATCCTGGTCACCGGTAGGCAGGACCGGCACCAGGCGCCGGAGGGTGCCGACCCGCTGATCGCTGTAGACCTCCTCGCGGTAGAGGCTGGTCGAGTCCATGTTCGGCTGCTGCGGTGATTCCTGATTCATGACGGGCCTAGCCTGGGTAGCGTATTGATCGGAATACTTTAACGATTAGCGAAGGGACCCGCCATGAGCATTCGACACCTCGCCGGCATTGCGCTGGCCCTGATATTGCTCTCCGCCTGCCAATCCGGACCGGAGATCCGCCGCGACACCGCCCCCGGAGCCGACGTGGCCAGCTACCGGGCTTTTGGGTTCTTCGAGGAACTGGCCACCGACCGGGCCGGATACGAGAGCGTCTTCACCGCCCGCCTGAAGGCGGCCGTGCGCAGGGAACTCGAATGGCGCGGCTACCGCTACGACGCCGAGCAGCCCGAGTTGCGGGTCAATTTCTTCGCCAATGTGGAGACTCGTCAGGAGATCCGCGAATATCCGCTGCACCTGGGATACTTCGGATATCGGCGGCATTATGGCTACGGCTTCTACACGCCGGAGTGGGAAGTGGTGAACTACCGGCAGGGCACGCTGACCATCGACCTCGTCGATGCAGCCCGCAACACGCTGGTGTGGACCGCAACCGCCGAGGGCCGGGTCAGCGAGGACGTGATGCGCCGCCCGGGCCGGGCCGTCGACGAGACCGTCACCAGCCTGCTGCAGCCGCTGCCACCGGCGCGACGCGTGGACTGAATGTCTCAGCGCGGCCCGTGCAGGGCCGCGAACTCGATGCTGCGCTCGTCCCAGCCAGGCGCCGCCTCGAGTGCCGGCACCACTTCCTCCGGCCCGGACACCACCTGCCAGATGTCACCGTGGCGCTCGTCCATGAAGCGCTCGCGGATGGAGCGCGCGAACTGCTCGAGCAGTGGGTCGTAGTAGCCCCCCGTATTCACGATCACGATGGGACCGAGATAGATGCCGAGCCGCTTGAGGGTGATGGCTTCCATCAGCTCCTCGAAGGTGCCGCAGCCGCCCGCCAGGGCCACCACCGCCGAGGCCCGGGTGAGCATGCCGTGCTTGCGGGTGCGCATGTCCTCGACCTCGTGCAGCTCGCTGATGCCCCGATGGCCCCATTCCAGCTCGAGCATGAACTTGGGGATCACCCCGATCACCCGCCCGCCATGCTCGAGCGCACCATCCGCCAGCGCCCCCATCGAGCCGGCTTTGCCGCCGCCGTAGATGATGGTGCAACCAGCCACGGCAAGCAGCCCACCGAGCCGGCGAGCCACCTGCCGGTGGATGGGAGCGGCCACCCCGCTGGAGGCGCAGTAGACACACACCGAATGCGGCTTCTTCCCGGGATCGTGGGTCATTTCCTGTCCTTGCCGCGCAGGCGCCCGCGGGGCGGCAGGCCCGTGTGCTGGGTCAGCATGCGACCGCCAGGCGCCGCGCGCGGCCGCGACTCCCCGGTACCCTTGGGCTGCCAGGCCGGGATGAGATGGCGCTTGCCGCTGCCGATGAGGTCGGCGCGCCCCATCCGCTTGAGCGCTTCGCGCAGCAGCGGCCAGTTGTTGGCATCGTGATAGCGCAGGAAAGCCTTGTGCAGGCGACGCTGCGCCGGACTCGCCGGCACGTAGACCTCGCCGCCCTCGCGACGCAGCTTGTGCAGCGGATCCTTGCCCGAATGCCACATGGCAGTGGCCGTGGCCATGGGCCCGGGCAGGAAGGCCTGGACCTGGTCGGCGCGAAAACCGTTGGCCTTCAGCCACAGCGCCAGCTCCAGCATGTCCTCGTCGGTAGTGCCTGGGTGCGCGGCGATGAAGTAGGGAATGAGGTACTGCTCCTTGCCGGCAGCCTTCGAATACCGGTCAAACAGTTCCTTGAAACGGTAATAGGTGCCCACCCCCGGCTTCATCATCTTGGACAGCGGACCGTCGCCGATCGCTTCCGGCGCAATCTTGAGATAACCCCCGACGTGGTGCTCGGCGAGTTCCTTGATGTACTCAGGAGACTTGATGGCGAGGTCGTAACGGACCCCGGAGGCGATCAGCACCTTGCGGATGCCGGGCATCTCCCGGGCTCGCCGGTACAGGCGGATCAACGGGGCATGATCCGTGTTCAGGTTCGGACAGGTATCTGGATACACGCAGGACGGGCGGCGGCAGGCCGACTCGATCTTCGGATCCTTGCACTGCAGGCGATACATGTTGGCGGTCGGGCCGCCGAGGTCGGAGATCACCCCGGTGAAGCCGGGCACGCGGTCGCGGATCTCGGCCACCTCGCGCAGCACCGACTCCTCGGAGCGGCTCTGGATGATGCGGCCCTCGTGCTCGGTGATGGAACAGAACGTGCAGCCCCCGAAACAGCCGCGCTGGATGGCCACCGAGAAGCGGATCATCTTGTAGGCAGGAATCTTGGCCTCGCCGTAGGCCGGGTGCGGGACCCGCTGGTAAGGCAGGTCGTAGACCCAATCCATCTCGCGGGTCGTCAAGGGGATGGGCGGCGGGTTCAACCAGACCTCGTGACGGCCATGACGCTGGACCAGCGCCCGCGCATTGCCCGGGTTCGACTCCATGTGCAGGATGCGCGAGGCATGGGCGTAAAGCACGGGGTCGTCATGCACGGCATCGAAGGCCGGCAGCCGGATGTAGCTGCGCTCACGGTCCGCCGCGGCGACACGCCGGGCGAATCGCACCACTTTGACCGGCGACTCCCGGATCGGCAGCGCGGGCTCGTTTTTGGCCTGCGCGTTCATGGGCTCCATCGAATAGGGATCGACCGGCGGGTTCAGTGGCCCGGGGACGTCGAGGTGGGTGCTGTCGATCTCGACCCAGTCCGCCGGCAAGTCACGCCGCAGCAGCGCAGTCCCCCGGATGTCGGCGATTGAATGGATGGGCTCGCCTGCGGCCAGGCGATGGGCGATTTCGCAGACCTGCCTCTCGGCATTGCCATAGACCAGCAGGTCGGCGCCGGAATCGATGAGTACGGACCGGCGCACCGAGTCCGCCCAGTAGTCGTAGTGCGCGATCCGCCTGAGCGAGGCTTCGATGCCGCCGATGACCAGCGGCACGTCGCCGAGCGCCTCGCGTACACGCTGGGCGTAGACGATCACCGAGCGGTCGGGTCGCTTGCCGCCCTCGCCGTCGGGCGTGTAGGCATCGTCGCTGCGCAGCTTACGATCCGAGGTATAGCGGTTGACCATCGAATCCATGTTGCCGGCGGTGAGGCCCATGAACAGGTTGGGCCGTCCCAGCGCGGCGAAAGCCTCCGGATCACGCCAGTCCGGCTGCGCAATGATGCCCACCCGGAAACCCTGGGCTTCCAGCACCCTGCCGATGATCGCCATGCCGAAGCTCGGGTGATCGACGTAGGCATCGCCGGTGACGACGATGACATCACAGCTGTCCCAACCCAGCGCGTCCATTTCTTCCCGGCACATGGGCAGGAACGGCGCGGTGCCGAACCGGTGAGCCCAGTGTTTCCGGTATGAATCGAGCGGTCTGGCCTGTTGCATGGTGGTCAACCGGTAGCCTGCAGGCCCTGGGCGATGCCGGTAATGCTGGACACCAGCGGGGCGAACAGCTGCTCGTCTTCCCTGCCCGTCTCACGCCACCGGCGCAGGAGGTCCACCTGCATGAAATGCAGCGGATCGAGGTAGGGTGAGCGCAGGACGATGGAGCGCTGCATCCGCGGGTTATCGTCGAGCAGGTCGACCTCGCCTTTCAGCCAGGTGATCCAGCGACAGGACAGCTCATACTCGGCCCGGATCAGCTCCCGGATCTTCGCATGGCCTTCACCCGCCAGCTCGTCGTAGCGCTCGGCCACCCCGAGGTCCGTGCGTGCGAGCTGCTTCTCGACGTCGGCGAGCAGGTGATGGAAGAACGGCCAGTCCCGCCATGCCTCGCTCAGCCGCTCCGGGCCCAGCGCCTTCGCGGCCTGCTCCAGCCCGCTGCCGACCCCGTACCAACCGGACAAAGTGTGCCGGCTCTGGGTCCAGGCAAACACCCACTGGCTGGCCCTGAGGCTGGCGACGTCCCTGACCCCGCCGCGGTACATGTCGCGGGAGCCCAGCTGCATGCGCTCGATGACGTCGATCGGCGTCGCGGCACAGAAATAGTCGTACAGGCCGGGGTGATCGAACACCAGGCTGCGGTAGGCATCACGGGAGGCAGCGGCCACCACCTCCATCACCTCACGATAGTGGCCTACACCGGGTCCGGTCTCCTGACCGACCCGGGCGCGGGCCAGCAGCAGCGCATTGACCGCCTGCTCGAAGGTGCGGGAGGCCAGCACGTCCAGCCCATAGTTGTGGTTGATGACCTCGCCCTGCTCGGTGGCGCGCAGCACCCCGCGCAGGGCGCCGCGCGGCGCGCTCTGCACCAGGAACTCAATGGGACCCCCGCCTCGGCTGGGGGTACCGCCACGGCCATGGAAGACCTCCAGCTGTACGCCGGTCCGCCGCGCCGCGTCCACCAGCGTGCGTTGGGCCTGATAGACCGCGTAGCGGGCGTCGGCAATGCCAGCCTCCTTGTTGGTCTCGGAGTAACCGAGCAGGACGGTCTGGTGGTTGGCGCGGGAACTCAGGTGGCGGTGATAGACCTCGGACTCTGCCAGGCGGCCGAGCAGTTCGCCCGCCGCGTTCAGCGAGGCATGGCTGTCGAGCACGGGCACCAGGTCGATGGCCACCTCTCCCGTGCTGCGGTCGACGCAGCCGGCCCAGCGACCCAGCAGGAGCACGGCGAGCAGGTCATCCGCTCCGGTGGCATCCCCGACCAGGTAGTCACCGATGGCTCGCCGGCCATGGCGGGCGCGACAGTGGATGATCGCCTCGAAGACCGCCAGCGTGCGCCGCCCCAGCGCGCCGAGCTCGGTGACCGGACCCCGGTCCACACGAATGCAATCGGAAATCAATTTCAGGCGCTCGGCCGGGTCCCGATCCTGCCAGGAGGCCTGGCCCAGACCCTGGGCGACCACCTCATGATGCACATCCGATCGCTGCCGCAGGTCCAGCGTCGCCAGGTGGAAGCCGAAGGTGCGGGCCCTGCGCAGCAGTCGTTGCACGTCCATCTGGCCCGCATGCCTGCCGCCGTGCTGCGCGAGGCTGCGCTCGGCCAGCTCCAGGTCCTGGATGAACTCCTCTGCCGCATTGTAGCCACCCGCCCTGCCGTCATAGGCCGCCCGCAACCTTTCCGCGAGCTGGTTGAGGAAGATCCGATAGGGCATCCGGTCATGGCGGGTGGGGGCCGAGGAACGCGTGGCGGGCAACAGGTCCGAGTACTCGCCGATGCGCAACTCGAGCTCGCGGTCGATCCGGACGCGACTGGCGCTTTGCGAGAGGCGGTCGGCGAGCGCGAGGCATTCCTCGAAGTAGGTGGAGATGATCACCTGCTGCTGACGGAGCAGGGTCTCGCGGATCGCCTTGGCGTGGACCTCGGTATTGCCTTCCATGTTGCCACCGACCCAGCTGCCGAAGCGCAGCAGGCAGGGGATGTCCTGCGGCCGGGTGGCCAGGCCATAGACCTGTTCCATCCAGAACGCGATTTCCTCGTGGACGACCGGGACCACCCGGTAGATGACCTCGGCGAGGTAGAACAGGACGTGCTCGCGCTCGTCCGCCACGGTCAGGCGGTCGCGCGAGTGCTCCTCCGTCTGCCACGACAAGGTGAGTTCCGAGCGGATGCCGTCCATGATCCGGCGCCGTCCGGCGGCGGTCAGGGTCGGGACGATGCGCTCGATCATGAGGTCCGCCATGCGGCGCTGGTTGCGCAGCACGGTGCGGCGGGTCGACTCGGTGGGATGCGCGGTGAACACCGGGTAGACCGTGGTGCCGGCGAGCATCTCGAGCACCGCCGATCCCTCGACGCCCGCCGCCCGCAGGCGGTAGAGACAGTCGCCGATGCCGCCCGGCTGCGGCCGGTCGTCACGGGCCTGATAGGCCTGCCGACGGCGCATCCGGTGTACCTTTTCCGCCAGGTTGACCACCTGGAACCAGTGGGTGAAGGCGCGGATCAGGTCTCGCGCCTCAGCGGGCGCCCGGTCGGAGGTGCGAATGGCGAACCCGACCGCCGCTTCGGGATCGCCGCCGCGGCGCCGGATGGCCTCCCGGCGATCGCCCTCGACGCGCTCGAGCAGCGCCTCGCCCCCCTGTTCCTGCAGGACATCTCCGATCAACTCGCCGAGTACGTGCACGTCGTCACGCAAGGCCAGGTCCTTGGGGGGGAAGTGGATCTGCTGGCGGGAGTTCACGACCGGTCTGCTGGGAAGGTTAAGCGGATGGAGATCATAGCAGAGCCAATTCGTTGCGCTGGCGCCACACGCTGCTGGAACGCCCTGACCGTACTGTAAAGCTTTATTTCGGTTGACAGTATCGGGTGTCAATCCATTTCAGGCTTTTTTCAACGTGGCGTTGCGACATCAAGCTACCAACGGGTATCATGTGTATATCTATTGTCCACCCCTTCCCTTTGCAGGAGCCAGGAATCCATGCCTATCCGCAACAGTTCTGCCGGCCTACTCGCCCTCAGCGTCGCCAGCGTGCTCGCCTCGGCCCAGGCCGTCGCCCAGACGCAGCTGGAGGAAATCGTCGTGACCGCCCGCCAGCGCGCCGAGAACATCGAGGACGTGCCGGTCACCATGCAGGCCTTTACCGCCACCGAGATCAAGGCCGCCGGCATCGAGCGTCCGCAGGATTTCATCGCGCTCACCTCGGGCGTGGCCCAGGTGCAAACGGCCGAGGCCGGTGACCTGCAGGTCACCATTCGCGGCATCAACACCGGCCGCGACGCCGAGACCAACTTCGCGCTGGTCATCGACGGCGTGCTGCAGACCAATCCGAACGCCCTGAACCAGGAACTCAACAACGTCTCGCAGATCGAGATCCTGAAGGGCCCGCAGGGTGCGCTCTACGGCCGCAACGCGGTGGCCGGCGCCATGATCATCACCACCCGCCAGCCGGGCGAGACCCTGGAGGCCGAACTCAACGCGGGTTTCGGCACCTGGGGCACGACCAAGGGCAGTGTTTACGTGGGGGCCCCGCTGGGCGACGGCATGCGCGGCTCGCTGTCGGCCTACTACCGCAACACCGACGGCCAGTGGGACAACACCCTCCTGAAATGTGACGACTGCGTCGACTTCTTCGAGGAGTTCGGCCTATCGGGACGCCTGCTGATGGACCTCGGCGACAACGGCCAGCTCGACTTCAAGGCCAAGTACTCCGAGATCGACGCTGGCGCCATCAACTTCAACGCCTCACTGGCGCTGCAGGATGCCGCCAACCTGGGCCTGGGGGATATCTTCTGGGCCAATCCCAACCAGCACAAGTTCCAGTACTTGAACAACATCGCCCCGCAGAACGAGCAGGAGAACATCAACCTGTCGGCGAAGGGCGAGTGGGACCTGGACGTCGGCACGCTGACGTC
>JAUMBX010000136.1:0-4205 GCA_032119515.1 Steroidobacteraceae bacterium
GGTGCCTGAAGGATGGCACTGCCCTGGCGGGCGAGCGCTTCCAGCAGCGGCGGCAGGAGTGCCTGGAAGGAAGACATGCCCGGGCTAGAGCAGCACCGCCCTGCGCAGGGCCATGACCTCCTCCGGGCGCAGTGCGCGGTATTCACCGGGCTTGAGTGAACCCAGCTGCAGCGGCCCGATGGCGACGCGTTCCAGTTTGCGCACCTTCAGGCCGACACGCGCCATCAGTCGGCGGATCTCGCGGTTCTGTCCCTCGCCGAGCACCAGTTCCACCAGCGACCAGCCACCGCTGCGCCGGTCACGGTGCGAGCGCAGCACGCGCAGCGCCTTCACGGAGGCCCGTTTGCCCCCGCCCCCACCCCCACCGGCCTTGCTCCGGGTGATGGCCGAGGGATCCGCAAGGTATACGCCCTTTTTCAGGAGGTCGATGGTGGCCGGGTCCAGCTGGCCCTCCAGGGTGACTCGGTAGCGCTTCTCCACCTCGTGACGGGGGTGGGCCAGGCGGTGGGTCAGGTCGCCGTCGTTGGTCAGCAGCACCAGGCCGGTGGAATCCGCATCCAGGCGGCCTACCGGGTAGACGCGCTGCCCGCGCGGCACGGCGGCGCTCACCAGGTCCACCACGTGCGCTCGCCCCTCCGGGTCACGGGCGGTTGAAATGATGCCCTTGGGCTTGTTGACGGCGAAATACAGGTAGTCACGCTGCAGGCGCCCGCGTCGCGACAGGTCGACGACCTCGCCGTCAAACTCGACCAGGTCATTGTCGGGCAGCACCCAGCAGGGCAGCGTCCGCACCGGGCGACCGTTCACGCGGACGCGGCCTGACTTCACGGCCAGCTCGCAGTCGCGGCGCGAGGCGAGCCCTGCATCGGCCAGCACCTTCTGCAGTCGTTCCGAGCCCGGTGGCCCGCTCTCGGCCTCGCGGGGTGCGTCAGCCCCGCTCGAGGCGCGTCGCACCGTCGGCTGCTTGCGAGCGGCTGGCCGGAAGCGGGGGTCTTCGGAGTCGGTCATGGTGCGCGGATTCTAGCGGGGTCCAGCGCGCCTGCCTTCAATGAGTGAAGAACTGCAGGTCGCCGAAGCGGACCGCCGCGGGCAGCGGGCGCGGAGCGCGGGATGCCAGCGAGGCTGCCAGCGCTTCGGCAGCGGCCATATGGGTGGCATAGCCGGCAGCGCGTTCGCGGGCCGGGCGCGCGGTGGAATGCAGGGGAGGCGCCTCGAGGGCCGTCGCCAGGGAGAGCACGGCGCCGGGTTCGACGGCAGCCTCATGCCGCCACGAGCCATCGAGGGGGTCGAAGCGATACAGCGGCAGGAAGCGATGACCCTCGCGGGCCAGGAATCGCACGGCATCGATCACGTAGTTGGCTTCCAGATCGTCCATGCTGAAGTGAAAACCTATCCGGCACCAGCCGGGCTTGATGCCGTGATAGCCCTTGCGCACCCACTCGCGGTAGCGCTCGGACAGTTCGAGCCCGATGCCCAGCAGACGATGTCCATAGGGGCCGGCGCAGGAGCAACCGGCCCGCGACTGGATGCCGAACAGGTCGTTCAGGAGCGTAGTGACGAACTTGGGGTGCAGGTAGCCTCCGCCGCGTGGGTCGCTCAGGTTGAACGAGACGATGCCGATGCGCCGTGCCGGGTCAGGGTTGCCCAGGACCTCGATGCCTGCTTCCTCGCCCCAGGCAGCAAACGCCCGTTGCAGCAAGGCCTGCTCGCGCGCCTCGATGGCCTTCGGAGTGATCGCAGACTTGATCTCGAAGGCGAGCGCCGCCCGCAGGGTCTGCAGGATGCCCGGCGTGCCAGCCTTCTCGCGCTCCTCGATGTCGGCGATGAAGTCCTGCTCCTTCGGGCTGACGTACTCCACCGTGCCGCCGCCGGCAAAACTCGGCGGCAGTTCGCGCCGGTAGAGTCGTTCGTTGAAGACCAGGATGCCGCTTGCGCCAGGCCCGCCCAGGAACTTGTGTGGCGAGAGGAATACGGCATCCAGCCAGCTGTCGCCCCCCGGGGTCATGTCGATCTCGACGTAGGGGGCACTCGCCGCGTAGTCGAAGCAGGCGAGCGCGTCGTAGCGATGCAGCAGCGAGGCGATGCCGCTCACGTCGCTTTTCATGCCCGTGACGTTCGAGGCGGCAGAGAAGGCCCCGATCTTGTCCCGTCCGGCCCAGGCAGGGTCTGCGAGCAGGCGCTCGAGATGGGCCAGGTCGATGCCGCCGTCCCGGGCCAGGTCCACTTCCACCACCGTGGCCAGTCCCTGGCGCCAGGAGATCTCGTTGGAGTGGTGCTCGTAAGGGCCGACGAAGACCACCGGTTGCCTGGCCGCTTGCTGGCTGGCGAATGCTGCCGCTTGCTCGGGGCCCAGGAAACCCTGCAGGGATGCGTCGAGCCTGGAGCGGGTGACCGGCGGGATGGCCACGCCGAGCAGCTGCTGGAGCCGGGCGATGGCGCCCGTCGCGCCAGTCCCACAAGCCACCACCCGCCCCTCGGGACCGGCGTTCACCGCCCGTTTGATGGCCTGCTCGGCCTCGTGCAGCAGGCGCGAGGTGCCCCGGCCAGTGATGTCGTCCTCGGTATGGGTGTTGGCGTAGGTCTGCAGCAGCCCCTGCAGGTAGCGTTCGACGAACAGCAGCGACCTGCCCGAAGCCGTGTAGTCGCAATAGACCAGGGGGCGGGTGCCGAAGGGAGTCTCGATGTCCGCATCGATCCCGACGATGGCATCGCGCAGTGACTCAATAGACAGGCTTGGGGCAGGCACACCAGCTTCTCGGGATGATTTGAGATCAACCTTAGCAGCGCCGACGGGAACGGAGTTGTGTTTCATTTCTATAAAAAAGCAATCGTTAGAAAAAAATGCTATAAAAATAAAATGAAAAAGAAAATAGAACTAGACGCCAAGGACCTCCAGATCCTCGGGCTACTGCAGGTGGACGCCATGACGCCGGTGGCGGAGATCGCCGAGCGGATCGGGCTGACCACCACGCCCTGCTGGCGGCGCATCCAGCGCCTGGAGGAAGCGGGCGTGGTCCGGCGGAGGGTCGCCATCCTCGATCCCGCGGCGCTGAATGTGCCGGTGTCGGTGTTCGTAAGCGTGCGAACCAGCCAGCACAACGCCCGCTGGCTACAGAAGTTCCGCCAGGCCCTTGAGGAGATTCCCGAGGTGGTCGAGGCCTATCGCATGAGCGGCGAGGTGGACTACCTGCTGCGCGTGGTGGTGCCGGACATCGCTGGTTATGACCAGGTGTACAAGGCGCTGATCCAGCGTGTGGAGCTGGCTGACGTCACCTCCAGCTTCTCCATGGAGGAGCTCAAGCACGTCACGACCCTGCCCCTGCACCACGCCGCCCAATGAAAAGGCCCGGCGTGCTCACGCACCGCCGGGCCCGGAGTTGCGGAGGGGCGTGTCCTTAGCCGACCTTGCTGCCGGGCTTCAGCACCCACACCTTGCACCAGCCACCGGCCTTCACGTCCTTGCCGGGGAACAGGTTGCAGCCGCCCTGGGCAGAGCCGGCCTTGCCGGTGTACTGGATACAGTTGTCGCAGCGCTGGCCGGGCTTGTGGGTCGGGTTGGCCTTGGCGTCGACCTTGGTCTCGTCTGCGATGTAGCCAAGCGCCTTGGCCTGGGCATCGGCAGGGTCCACCAGCGGGTTGGCGGCGGCCGCTTCACGCGCCACCAGGGTGGCGGCCGGCGCTGCGGCAACGGCCAGCAAGGCGCCCTTCAACAGGTTGCGGCGGGACAGGTTCTCGTGGCTCATCGTCTCTCTCCTCGGGTTAGCTGACGTCGCGGGCTCAGGGCGCCGGTCAGGGGATTCACGTCATTTACGACCGCGCGGATGGTGGCAAGTTCACGGGCGTGATGCAAGCCAAGTCCTTGTTCCTGAAAGGGGCGTTGCAAATGAGAATGATTAGCGTTTATAGTTTCATTTGTCATGTACGTGTGTATCTGTAATGCCGTGCGAGACCGAGACCTCAAGGAAGCCGCCCGACAGGGCGTGCGTCGCTTCGAGGAACTGCAGGCCTGCACGAGGGTCGCCACCTGCTGTGGCCGCTGCGAACCCATGGCGCGCGAAGTCTTCACCCGCGCACTTGATCCTGCCCCGCCGAGCGTGCACCCTGCCTGAAGCGGCCCACCGGCCGACTTCCGATACCCGCTGATCGAGAGGAACTGCCATGAAAGGCGACGCCAAGGTCATCGCGCACCTGAACAAGGTCCTGCG
>JAUMBX010000137.1:0-4182 GCA_032119515.1 Steroidobacteraceae bacterium
TCAGGTCCTGGTAGGCGCCCCCTCGCTGCGCCTGATCCAGTCTCTGCGAAAGGTAGGCCTTGGCCGTCAGCGGCTGACTGAACAGGTGGCCCTGGCCGTAGCGACAGCCCATTTCGCGCAACAGCCGGAGCTGGGCGGCGGTTTCAATCCCCTCGGCCAGCACCTCAAGGCCCAGCTCGCGGCCCATGTCCAGGATGGCCTTGATCATGGCCCGGCCCTCAGGGGATTGCGTCGAGTTGGCGATGAAGCTCTGGTCCACCTTGAGCGTGCTGACCGGGTACTGTCGCAGGGAAGAAAGCGAAGAGTGGCCGGTACCGAAATCGTCGATCGACAGCTGCAGGCCCAACTCGCGCAACTCACCCAGCAGTGCAAGGGTCCTCTGGGGATTGCTCATCATGGTCGTCTCGGTGATCTCCAGCCACACGCTGCCGGCGGGCACCGCGTGCTCCCGCAGCGCCTGCTGCAGCCTGGGCAGGAAGTCCGCGTGCAATAGCTGACGCAGCGACAGGTTGACCGCCACCCCGCCGATCTCCGGCAGCCGCTGGCTCCAGGCCTGCAGGTCGCGGAAGGCGGCACGTAGCACCCAGTCGCCGATCTTCGCCATCAGGTCGGACTCCTCGGCGATGGCCAGGAAGGAATCCGGCAGCATCAGGCCGTGTCCGGGCAGGTCCCAGCGCAGTAGCGCCTCGCAGCCGACGATGCTGCCGTCCTGCAGGTCGACCAGCGGCTGGTAAGCGAGGCGCAGCTCGTCACGCTCGACGGCCTGCCTGAGCTTGTTGCGCAGCATCAGTTTCTCGACCGCGAGGTTGCTCATTTCCGGCGCGTAGAAGGACAGGTCGTTGCCGCCCCGTTGCTTCGACTGGTACATGGCCACGTCCGCGGCCCGCACCAGGTCGATGACGTTGTCGCCGTGGTCGGGATACAGCGCGATGCCGATGCTGGCCGTGATGGAGAACTCCTCCGCGCCGGCCTTGAAGGGCTGCGCGAGTCTCTGCAGCAGGTCCCTGGCGAGGTCGTCGAGGCGCCGGTGATGGTCCGTGCCTGCCTCCAGTCCCTCGACGTGCAGTCCGAACTCGTCGCCGGCCAATCTTCCCAGGGTCACTCCCTCGGTAAGGCCGGCCACCAGGCGCTCGCTCAGCACCTCGAGGGTCTTGTCGCCGGCGGCGTGGCCGAGGTTGTCGTTGACCTCCTTGAAGCGGTCCAGGTCCAGGTACAGCATGGCCAGGCGCTGGCCTTTGCGGCGGGCCCGGGCGATGGCCTGTTGCAGGGAGTGCTGGAACTGCAGCCGGTTGGGAATGCGGGTCAGCGAATCGTGGCTGGCGAGGTAGCGGATGCGCTTTTCGCTTCGCTTGCGGTCGCGGATGTCGTGCAGCACGAAAATGCAGCCCAGCGGGGGCTTGGTCTCGCCATCACGGATGCACGAGCCGGTCATGGACACGGCAATGGGGGTGCCATCCTTGCCGGCCAGCGCGGTCTCCTGTTTCTCGTGGGCGGCCTTGGCCAGCTCGAACTTGCCCCGCTCGGCCTCGGCCAGCAGCTCGACGAAGGGTCGGTGCAGCAGCTGCCGGGGTTCGAGGCCGGTCAGCGTGCTGGCTGCTGCATTCGACTTGCGGATGAGGCCGTCCGGCGTGATCACGAACACGGCCTCGCCGATATGCTGGACGATGGCCTCCAGCCAGCGCACGGTGGAGTCGCGTTCGCCGAGCTGGCGGGACAGGCTGTCGACGAGCCCGGAGCGGTCGTCGCCCGGCAGGGTGCCCAGGGCCCGGTTGACCAGCAGGGCCAGCACCAGGGCGATGCCCAGCCCCAGCATGACCCAGGGTGCTGCGCGCGACAGCGCTTCACCGCCCCCGGCCCAGCCAATGGCTGCGGCGACCGCGAGCCCCAGGATCAGCACGTAGCCGAGGGCCAGGGTGAGGTTTCTTGGCAGCGATGGGGCAGTCACGGGGGGCGATGATGGAGTCGTCCGTGGGTGACGTCAAACCTCCCGGTGTAGGATTGTGCAGTGAATTCCCGCCAGCTCACCGGACGCGAAACCGGCCACGTCACCCTTCATCCCGGGCTGGGCTGCCTGCTTCATCATGAGGTGGTGGGCGCGCTGGAGGCCATGCGCCAGGCGGCGGCCGGGGAGGGCATCGACCTCGTGCCAGCCTCGGCGTTTCGCGACTTCGATCGTCAGCTCACCCTCTGGAACGAGAAGTTCGAGGGACGTCGTCCGGTGGAGGATGCCGAGGGTCGGTCGGTAGACCCCCTCCGGCTGGCAGCCGCCGCCCGGGTCGAACTGATCCTGACCTGGACCGCGCTGCCCGGCAGCAGCCGCCACCATTGGGGCAGCGACTTCGACCTCATCGATCGCGCGGCCATGCCGCCGGGTTACCGTCCGCGCCTGCATCCGGAGGAGTACGCGGAGGGCGGGGTGTTCAGCCGGCTGGCTGGTTGGCTCGACGAGCATGCCTGGACCCATGGCTTCTTCCGCCCGTACCGCAGCGGCTGTGGCGGGGTCCGGCCGGAGCCCTGGCATTACAGCTACGCACCGGTCTCGGTACCGGCCCTGGCGGAGATGCAGGTCGGCCTGCTCGCGGAGGCGCTCGAGGGATCCGGCCTGCTGGGCCTCGACGAAGTCCAGCCCCGGCTGGCCTATATCCATCGTCACTGGGTGGCGACGATCGATCCTCCGCCCGGCTAGTTCAAGGGCGGTTGTTGGCGAAGGGGGAGAGCGCCGGGCCCCAGGTGTCCTCGAGGTGCTGGACCATCAGCGAGCGGACCTCGTCCATGGGGTTCGCGTTGACGGTGAACACTGGCGGCCTGCGTCGCAGCATGGGCCAGCGCTGGTTGCGCATCAGCTCGCGCAGGAAGGCGACGTTGCGGTCGATGGCTTCCATGTAGGGATTGCGACCGTCGAACACCGCCTGCAGGTAGCGGTAGCTGTGCTCGAAGGCGGACTCCAGGCGGTCACGGATCACCGAGCGAACGAAATGCGGCGTCTGGCGCAGCAGGTCGAGCCCCGAACCATAGTTGACCTTGATCCCCTCGGTGCCGGGATAGGTGGCGATGCCGCCCAGCACGAACTCCGCGTAGAGGCGGTCGCGGCACTTCTCGAGATAGCAGCGATCAGCCATCTGGGCCAGCAGGTCGGCGGTCCCCAGCAGGTGGCCGACCTTGCGATCCAGCGGGTTGCCCAGCCGGATGCGATCGAAGGGCACTTCGTAACCGGTGAAGTGCACGACCCGCGTGGCTACCGGTGTCCAGTGATCGAGGCCGATCTGCGGCAGGTAGTTCGCGAGGAAGCGGGCGCTGCGAGTGACGTGGTTGCGGGTGAAGACCGCACCGTTCGCCACATCCGCCTCGCCCTCGAGGCGGATGTAGCCAGCGTCGTGGAACAGCGCCACCACCAGCCCCATGGTGGCCCGCTCGGCGCCGAATCGTGCCGAGGGCTCCACCGAGCGTTCCCATCCTACCAGGAGCCTGGCGGCTGCCAGCACCACGTCGAGGGAGTGCTGCATGTCGTGGTAGACGGTGTCGACCCCGAGATAGCCGTCCATCTCCCCGCGAAAGAGACGGCCGAAGTCGTCCACGGCGCGAGCCACGCGATCGAGGTCGCAGTCCGGCCAGGTGGCCGCAAAGAGGTCCACCACCGCGTCGCGCACCGCATCGGGTGAGCTGACCTGCACCGTGTTGGTGACATCGTAATCGCTGCGACGATAACGGGCGTTCACGGATGAGGACCTGACCTGCAAGGGGACTGTCCGCAGTGTAGGCGCCGGGTTCGGTACGGTACCAATGTCCTGTTTGCCAACTGTGCGCTGCGTCACGTTTCGGGTCTCCCAGACTCAGGCTATGTCGAACGTCGCCACCACCGGGGCATGGTCCGAGGGCCGCTCCCAGGCCCGCGGTGCGCGATCGATCCGGCAGCCTGTGCAGCGCTCGGCGAGCGCCCGACTGGTGAGCACCAGGTCGATGCGCAGGCCGTGATTGCGGCGAAAGGCTCCCATTCGGTAGTCCCACCAGCTATAGGCGCCCTCCGGCTGGTCGAACAGCCTGAACGTATCCACCAGGCCGATCTCCATCAGGCCGGCCAGCGCCGCTCGCTCCGCCTCGCTGACGTGCACCGAGCCGGCCCACTTGGCCGGATCATGGACGTCCCGGTCTTCCGGCGCGATGTTGAAGTCGCCCATCAGCACC
>JAUMBX010000137.1:4192-6458 GCA_032119515.1 Steroidobacteraceae bacterium
CCAGTCGTTCCCAGCGCTGCATCGCCTCCTGGACGTAGCGTTGCAGGTGCCCGATCCAGTCCAGCTTGTAGGCGTACTTGTCGGAGCCCACTGACTGTCCGTTCGGCACGTAGACGTTGATGATCCGCACGCCGGCGACGGTGGCCGCAATGACCCGCTTCTGGGGGTCATCATGGCCGGGAATGCCCGTGACCACTTCCGTGAGAGGCAGGGTGGCCAGCAGCGCGACGCCGTTGTAGGTCTTCTGGCCGTACCAGGCCGCCTGCAGGCCAAGCCCGCGGATATCCTCGGCCGGGAAATCCTCGTCGGTCAGCTTCAGTTCCTGCAGGCCGACGATATCGGTCGGGTCACCACCCATCCACGTGGCGAGTTGCGGCAGGCGTACCCGCAGCGAATTGACGTTCCAGGTCGCGATCCTCATGCAGCCAGGCCGTGCTGGCGCAGCAGTGGCTGCACGTCCGGTCGCCGGCCGCGGAATTCAACGAAGGCTTCCATGACGTCACGGCTGCCGCCACGGGACAGGATGCTGTCGAGGAAGCGCATCGCGACGGTGGCATCGAAGATGCCGGTGTCCTCGAAGGCGGCAAAGGCATCGGCGGCGAGCACTTCTGCCCACTTGTAGCTGTAATAGCCGGCCGCATAGCCGCCGGAGAAGATGTGCTGGAAAGCGTGGGGGAAACGATTGTCGGCGGGAGGCCTGACCACGGCCACCTCGCCGCGCACCGCCTCCAGCACCTCCATGACCCGGCCACCCCGGCGCGGGTCGAAGCCCGCGTGCAGGCGGAAGTCGAACAGCGCGAATTCCAGCTGCCTGACCGTGGCCAGGCCGGCATGGAAGCTGCGCAGGCCGAGCAGCCGCTCGAGCGTCTCTGCGGGTAGCGGTTCACCGGTCTCCCGGTGGGCGGAGATGAGGGGCAGCACGTCCGGCTGCCAGGCGTACTGCTCCATGAACTGGCTGGGCAGTTCCACTGCGTCCCAGGGCACACCGCTGATGCCGGCGATGCTGGGATAGTTCACCTGCGTCATCATCAGGTGCAGCCCGTGCCCGAACTCGTGGAAGAGGGTGACCACGTCGCCGTGGGTCAGCAGCGGCGGCGCATCGCCCGCAGCCGGCGTGAAATTACAGACCAGCTGGGCCACTGGGATGATGCGCTGCCCGCCGAAGGCCCGACGGTTGATGCAGTCGTCCATCCATGCCCCGCCCCGCTTGCCCTGCCTGGCACAGGGATCGAGGTAGAAACCGGCCAGCTCGCGGCCCTGGCCGTCCAGGATGGAGTAGTAGCCGACGTCGTGATGCCAGGTGGAAATGCCTGCCTGGCGCTCGATGGACACGCCGTAGAGGCGCCTCGCCACCTCGAACAGGCCCTCCAGCACCTTGGGCAGGGGGAAGTACTGGCGCAGCGCTTCCTGGGAGATCGCGTGGCGTTCCTGGCGCATCCTCTCGGCATGGAAGGCGACGTCCCACGCCTCCAGTGCCCCACCCGAGAAGTCGCCCAGCGCGTGAAACTCGGCGAGTGCGGCCGGCCGGTAGCGCTGGGCGAGGTCCTCCAGGAAAGCCAGCACCTCGGCCGGTGAGGCGGCCATCTTGGTGGCCAGCGACAGGTCCGCATAGGACTCGAAGCCGAGCAGCTGCGCCGCCTCGTGACGCAGGCTGAGGATCTGCTCCATCAACGCGCTGTTGTCGAACCGTCCGGCCTGGGGCCCGCGGTCCGAGGCGCGCGTGGTCCAGCCCAGGTAGAACTCGCGGCGCAGCTCGCGATCGACCGCGTGGTTCATGACCGCCACGTAGTTGGGCTCATCGAGCGTGAGGACCCAGCCGTAAAGGCCTCGACTGCCAGCGGCTTCGGCCGCGCGCGACACGGCGGAGGGTGGCAGGCCAGCGAGCCGTTCCTGCGACTCCACGTGCAGCGACCAGGCCTGGGTGGCATCCAGCACGTTTTCGTCGAAGCGAGCCTGGATCACCGCCAGTTCCTGCATCAGTGCGCGGAACCGGGCCCGCCCGGCCTCCGGCAGGGCGACACCGGCCAGCCGGAAGTCACGCAGGAGGTTGTCCAGGAGCTTGCGCTGCTCGGGGTCGAGCCTGGCGGATTCACGCTGCAGGATGGTCTCGCAGGCCCGGTAAAGGCTGGTGTTCTGTCCCACTTCGGCGTGATAGTCCGCAACCAGCGCCCGGCAGGTGTTGTAGGCCTCGCGCAGTTCGGGGCTGTCGAGGACCGAACCCAGGTGCTGAACCGCGTTCCAGACCCGGGCCAGGGCGTGATTGGCC
>JAUMBX010000138.1:0-1689 GCA_032119515.1 Steroidobacteraceae bacterium
AGCAGCGCCCTGCTGCATGGTCTCGCCGTTTTCCATGAAACCGGCAGGGAAGGTCCAGTAGCCGTGCCGGGGCTCGATGGCGCGCCGGCAGAGCAGGATTTTCCCCTCGTATTCCGGCACGCAACCCACGATGATCTTGGGGTTGCGGTAGTGGATGGACTCGCAGCTGCCGCAGATGTGGCGAGGCAGGTGATCCCCCTCGGGCACCCGCATCTGGACCGGCTGGCCGCAATCAGGACAGAACTTCATGACGGACATTGTCGGCGTCCGGGTCCGTGCTGCCAAGTGCCTTGCGTCCCGGGGCCGACGTATACTGTGGGTCCTGGCCGGGATGGCGGAATTGGTAGACGCAGTGGACTCAAAATCCACCGGTGGCAACATCGTGCGAGTTCGAGTCTCGCTCCCGGCACCAGCTCCCGTGGCGGCGGCATGAGCTCATCCGAGCCCGTCACGCTGTACGAGATGGCCGCCTACCTGCTGGCGGGCCTTGGGCTGTTCTTCAGCGGGATTCGCCTGCTCTCCGACAACCTCCGGCGGCTTGCAGATCATCGTCTGCATCATTTGATCACCTCCGCTACGGCCAGTGGCCGGGGTGCGGCTGCGCTCGGCTTTGCGGGCGGCGCCGTCATGCAGAGCATGAACGCGATGGTGTTCGTGCTGATTTCGCTGGTGAAGGCCGGGGTGCTGGACGTCAGGCGGGCCCACCCGGTGATCAACTTTGCCAACCTGGGCTCCTCGGTGCTGGTGGTGCTGGCCGCGTTCAAGCCCAAGCTGCTCATCCTCATCCTGGTAGGGGTGGCCGGCATCCTGTTCTATTCCGATCGGGAACGCCCCGCCAGTACCCAGGACCTGATCCGCGCACTGCTCGGCGTAGGCCTGTTGTTCCTTGGCCTGACCTTCATCAAGGACCTGGGTACCCTGGTCGGTACACAATCCTGGCTGCAGGCGCTGTTCTCCGGCTCTGCCCAGTCCTTCCTGCTGGCCTTTCTCGCCGGCCTTGGCGTGGCTTTCCTGGTCCATTCCGCCTCCAGCGTCACCATCGTCACCATGGCGCTTGCCGCCAGCGGCGTGATCAACCTCGAGCACTCCATGGTGGTGGTCTATGGAGCCGCCCTGGGCTCCGCCTTCAGCACCCGGATGCTGGGTGCCGGCCACCGTGGCTATGCCCTGCAACTGGTCCTCTACCAGTTCACCCTCAAGGCGCTCGGCCTCGCGCTCATGCTGCCCCTGTCCTTACTCGAGTTCGGCTTCGGGGTGCCCCTGCTGGCCGCGGGCGTGGAGCAGCTGCCGGGGGGCATTGCCTTGCACATTGCGCTGGTTTACCTGGCCTATCAGCTGGCCTGCGACCTGGTCATGCATCCACTCCACCACCGGGTGACGCACCTGATCGAGTTGCGCGCGCCCCAGACGGCTGCCGAGGAGCTTGGCCAGTTGCGCTATGTCTATCCCGGGGCTGAACAGGACCCGGGCACTGCACTGGTCCTCGTCGAGCAGGAGCAGCTGCGGTTGGTGGAGTTGCTGCCGGACTACCTGGACAGCGTGAGGGCGGAGATCGGGGCCCCGGCCCGTGACCGTGTCTCATTGCACCAGGGCAGCGCGCAGGTGACGCTGGCCTGTGGGCGCTTCCTCGAGGGCCTGCTGGCCGCCTCGCCAGGTGGCGAGTAGCTCGAGCTCGCGCTGGTACTGCAG
>JAUMBX010000138.1:1699-3036 GCA_032119515.1 Steroidobacteraceae bacterium
TGCGCTGGATACCGGGCGCCAAGCCGCAGCTGATCGAGAGCAGCTGCTGCGGCATGGCCGGCAGCTTTGGCTACGAGGCCAGCCACTACGAGGTGTCCATGCAGATGGCCGAGTTGAGCTTGCTGCCTGCTGTGCGCGCCCAACCCGATGCGATCGTGGTGGCCGATGGGACCAGCTGCCGCCACCAGATCCACGATGGCGCGCAGCGCGAAGCGGTGCATCTGAATCAGTTGCTGGCGGGCTTGCAGGATTCGCTGAATGAGTTGGCGGTCGAGGCCGGCCGGATCGTCGGGAATCGCGAGGGTGAGCCAGGCGTACTGGTTGACGGACTGGTCGAGTCGCTGCACGTGCTGCTGCTGACCCTGCAGGATGCGGTGCGCAGTGGCGGTCCCGATGACCTCGCGGTGCTGCAGGCCCTGACCGGGGACCGTTCCGAACTCATGCATTCGATACGCAGCCGACTGCTGGCGGCCACGACCATGGATGGGGCGACCCGCGAAGCCCTGCTGAGTGCCATCAGCCTGTTCGAACGGCTGGTCTGGCTGCTGCGGCGTTATGCGCTGCTGCTGGCGCCCGCCGCGGGGGCTCGGGCGCCGGCCTGAACCTGTGCTACCGTGCGCGCCCCATGCGCCGCGCCGATTTCCGCTACGAGCTTCCAGAGCACCTGATCGCCCAGCAGCCGCTGGCTCAGCGTGCGGCGAGCCGGCTGCTGAGCCTCGAGGGGGGCACGGGCGAATTGGCAGACCTCAACTTCACCGACTTGCCCAGCCTGCTGCGCCCCGGCGATCTCCTGGTGCTCAACGACACCCGGGTGGTGCCGGCCCGGCTGTCGGCCCGCAAGCCGACCGGGGGTGCGGTCGAGATCATGCTGGAGAGAGCCCTTTCGACCCGGCGGTGTCGGGTCCTCGCGCGACCCGGCAAGGGCCTCCGCCCAGGCCTGGTGCTGCTGCTGTCCGGTGGCGCCCGGGCCACCGTGGTTGGTCGCGAGGGCGACCTGTTCGAGCTGGACTTCGATGCGCCGGTGGAGGACGTGTTCAACGCTTACGGGGCCATGCCGCTGCCCCCCTATATCCGGCGCGAGGCGGACAGCGACGACGCGGAGCGCTACCAGACCGTGTATGCCTGCCACGCCGGGGCGGTGGCCGCGCCGACCGCCGGGCTGCATTTCGATGGGGCCATGTTCCAGACCCTGGCGCGGATGGGGGTGGAGGTCGCCTGCCTGACCCTGCACGTCGGTGCTGGCACCTTCCAGCCGCTCAGGGCCGATGACGTGCGCGAGCATCGCATGCATGCCGAACGGCTGCAGGTGGGGCCGGAGCTGGTGGCCGCGGTGGAGG
>JAUMBX010000138.1:3046-6071 GCA_032119515.1 Steroidobacteraceae bacterium
CCGAGTGGTGGCTGTGGGCACCACTGTCGTGCGTGGGCTCGAGACCGCGGCCAGCAGCGGCTCGCTGTCGCCTTTCAGTGGTGAGAGCGCCTTGTTCATCGTGCCGGGATTCGAGTTTCGCGTGGTGGATGCCATGGTCACCAATTTTCACTTGCCGGAGTCCACCCTGCTGCTGCTGGTCTCTGCCTTCGCGGGTCGCGAACAGGTGCTCGCGGCCTATCGGCACGCCGTGAGTGAGGCCTATCGGTTCTTCAGCTACGGTGACGCCATGTTCATCACCCGCCGGGTGGCCTCGTGAAGTTCCAGCTGCTGGCCAGCGCAGGCCCCGCCCGGCGTGGCCGGCTGACCCTGGCGCGGGGCAGCATCGAGACCCCGGCATTCATGCCGGTCGGCACCTATGGCACGGTCAAGGGGCTGACTCCCGAGGAGGTCGAGGGTACCGGCGCCGACATCCTGCTGGGCAACACCTTTCACCTGATGCTGCGGCCGGGAACCGAGGTGGTGGCGGATCACGGCGGCCTGCACGGCTTCATGGGCTGGCACAAGCCGATCCTGACCGACTCCGGAGGATTCCAGGTCTACAGCCTGGCTGAGCTTCGCAAGTTGTCCGAGGAAGGCGTCCGCTTCCGCTCACCCGTGGATGGCTCCGAGGTGATGCTGACGCCCGAGCGCTCCATGGAGGTGCAGCGCGCGCTGGGCTCGGACATCGCCATGGTCTTCGACGAGTGCACTCCCTATCCAGCCAGCCGGGAAGAGGCGGAGCGCTCGATGCGACTGTCGCTGCGCTGGTCCGAGCGGAGCCAGCGGGCGCATGCCGCGCTGCCCGGAGAGGGCGTGCTGTTTGGCATCGTGCAGGGCGGCATGTACGAGGACCTGCGTCGCGAGTCGCTGGATGGATTGATGCGGCTGGGGTTTCCAGGGCTTGCCGTCGGCGGCCTGTCGGTTGGCGAGCCGGCGGAAGAGCGCAACCGGGTGCTGGAGGGCCTGGTGCCGTCCATGCCCGCCGACCGACCGCGTTACCTCATGGGGGTCGGCCGCCCGCTGGACATCGTGGAAGCGGTGGCGCGGGGCATCGACATGTTCGACTGCGTCATCCCCACCCGCCATGCGCGCAACGGCCACCTCTTCACCAGCGAGGGTGTGCTGAACATCCGCAACGCCCGACATGCCGGCGACACCCGGCCGATCGAGGCAGGCTGCGACTGCTACACCTGCGCCCGGTTCAGTCGCTCCTACCTGCGGCACCTGGACAAGTGCGGGGAAATGCTGGGTCCACGGCTGGCCACGCTGCACAACCTGCGCTACTACCAGCGCCTGATGGCCTCGCTCCGGCAGGCCATCGAAGCGGGCACTTTTGAGGCATGGCGCCGGGATTTTGCTGCCAGTCCGCAGGCGGCCGGCGGGCCTGTGGCATAATCGTTGGCTACTTTCCTGCGGAGAGCCTCATGGACCTGTTTGTGACGCCCGCCCTGGCCCAGGACGCCGCCCAGGCGCCCGGTGGCATGCTGGGTTCCTTCCTGCCGCTGATCCTCATCTTCGTGGTGTTCTATTTCCTGCTGATCCGGCCCCAGACCAAGCGGGCCAAGGAACACAAGGAAATGGTCGCCAAGCTGCAGGCCGGCGATGAGATCGTCACCAACGGTGGCCTTTTGGGGCGGATCACCGAGGTGGGTGACAATTTCGTCACCCTCGAGGTCGCCAGTGGCGTCGCCATCAAGGTGCAGCGCTTCCAGGTTGCCCAGCTGATGCCCAAGGGAACCCTTAAAGGCGACTGAGCGCCGGAGCTGACCATGCACGCCTATCCCGCCTGGAAGAGCCTGACCGTCCTGGTCATCCTGCTGCTGTCCGTGCTGTTTGCCTTGCCCAACGTGTTCGGCGAGGCTCCTGCGCTGCAGATGACCCGCAAGGACCGCGTGGCCATCGATGCCGCTGCAGTCAGCGAGGTACGTGACCTGCTGCGCGCCGAATCGGTGTCTTTCGACGAAGCCTTCCGCGACGAGGCGGGCCGCCTGTCGGTGCGCTTCGACGACGTCGAGGAGCAGATGCGGGCCCGGGACCTCGTCAACCGTACCTTCGAGGGCCGCTATGCGGTGGCCACCACCTTCGCGACCCGCGCGCCGCGTTGGCTGACCGGGCTGGGTTTGAAGCCCATGAGCCTCGGTCTCGACTTGCGTGGTGGCATGTATCTCGTCTACGAGGTGGACGTGGAGGGGGCCATCGGCCAGTTGACCCAGGTACTGGAGCGTGACCTGCGCAAGATCTTGCGGGACGCTCGCATTCAGTACCTGGAAGTGGCGGGCGAGGGACAGGCGGTGACGGCGCGCCTGAGGGACCCGGCCCAGGTGGCGGAAGCCAGGCGCCTGATCGCGGAGTTCGACCCCAACCTCGAGGTCATCGACGGACCGGGCCAGGCCGAGGTGGTGGCGCGCCTGACCGAGGCGCAGGTCAAGCAGCGTCAGGACTTTGCCATCCAGCAGAACATCACCGCCCTCAACAACCGGGTCAATGCGCTGGGCGTGGCCGAACCGGTCATCCAGCGGCAGGGCCTCAACCGGATCGCCGTGCAGTTGCCCGGCATCCAGGATGCGGCCGAGGTCGTGCGCATCCTCGGCAAGGTGGCGACCCTGGAATTCCGCCTGGTCGACCAGGTCAACAGCCCGCTGGAAGCGCAGCGCACCGGCCGTGCCCCGCTCGGCACGCGCCTCTACGAGGATCGCAACGGGGGGCCCGTCCTGCTCAAGCGCGAGGTCATCGCCACCGGCGAGCAACTGATCGATGCCACCACCTCGCTCGCCCAGGGCGAGCCGGCGGTCGACGTGGTGCTGGATGGTCGCGGGGGCGAGGAAATGCTGCGCGCGACCCGCGAGAACCTGGGCAAGCCGATGGCCGTGGTCTTCATCGAACGCGAGCGGGAACTGGTCGAGCGTGACGGTCGCAAGGTCGTCGTGGACCGCTCCACCGAGGAAGTGATCAGCGTGGCGACCATCCGCGGCATCTTCTCCAACCGTTTCCAGATCACCGGACT
>JAUMBX010000139.1:0-7183 GCA_032119515.1 Steroidobacteraceae bacterium
GGGGCATGTTCATCATCGGCGGGTCGGGGCTGATGCTCTGGTTCCCGACCGTCTTCTCGCTGGTGCTGCCCGGCTGGGTGTTCAACATCGCGCTGCTGATCCACGGCGAGGAGGCGCTGCTCGCCGTCGGCTTCATCTTCACGATCCACTTCTTCAACGGCCACCTGCGGCCCGAGAAGTTCCCGATGGACACGGTGGTCTTCACCGGCCGCATGCCGGTCGCCGAGTTCAAGCGCGACAAGCCGGCCGAGTACGAGGCGATGGTGAAGGACGGAACGCTCCAGGCCCACCTGGTGGAGCCCTACCCGGCGATCGTGGTGAGGGCGATCCGGGCCTTCGCCTGGACGGCCCTGGCGATCGGGTTTAGCATCGTGGTCTGGATCATCTTCGCGATGCTGTTCAGCTACCGTTAAGGGGCTGCTCCCCAAAGCGACGAGAGCCACCAGCCGTACGGCCGGTGGCTCTCTCACTTCCAGGGTCCGCGGAGGGTCAGGGCGCCGGGGCGTGCTTGTGGCAGAAGCCGCAGGTCTTGTTGTCCATCGCCGCGGCCGGGTGGGACGCGGCCGGGGTCACCGGCGCCTTCATCTTGCCCTCTTTGTGGCACATCTGGCAGTTGGTCTTGCCCTGGGGGCTGTGCTTGAAGGCGGGTGCGTCCTTGGTCTGAATCGCCGCGTCCTTGGCGTGGCACAGCAGGCACGACTCGTTGGGACGGTTGGCGTGGCTCTCGGCCGGGACGGCCTTGGTGCTGTCGGAGGCGGTGGCATGGCAGGAGAGGCAGTCCTCCCGGCCCTCCGGCCCGTGCTTGGAGACCGACGGCTTCTTGTCCTGGGCCGAAGCCACGGCAGGCACCGCCATCCCGACCAACCCGATGATTGCCGCTGCTGCGAGGAGTCTCGATCCGGATATCATGGCCTGCCTCGAATGGGGTTCACGACGCTACTACCGTAGTTGAGACCAAGTAAAATTACCAAGTCTGTAGGTTTCGTGAAAATAGCATGAAACGAGGCTTAAGTGCTAGCCCTGCCTCTTGTTCCATGCCTTCCCCCATCTCATCTTGATTCATTCGCAATTCGAGGCGACGGAGGGTTCCCTGTCCGCACCATCATCGAACGACCGGCCAGTCCCCCCTTTTCAGGCGGGCTTCAATGAGTACCTCCTGGGGGGGGTGGTCGGGCTCACCGTCTTCGCGATCCTGTTGACCATCGGGCTGTACCTGCTGCCGGGGGATCCCCTCCAGATCCCCGAACTGCAGCCCGCCATCCGGGTCGGCGACGAGGCCAGGTTCCCGATCGGCTCGAGCCGTGTCGTCAACTGGGGACGCGAGGTCATCCTGGTGGTCCACACGGGAGAGGGCGAGTACGACGCCGTGCAGGGCACCTCGTCGGTCGACGGCTGCCTGCTGCGCTGGGACCCCGCCTCGATCCGGATCCTGTCCCCCTGCAAGTTCGTGGTCTACGACCTCCACGGCAACGTCGTCCGTGGGCTGACCACCATTCCACTGCGCCGCTACCCTGTCTTCGTACGCCAGGGTGCGGTGTACGTCTCGGGGAGGTAGCCGATGCGCCGCCTCTGGCAGGGTGCCGTGCAGTGGTTGTCCCAGCTGGGGGCCGACATCCGCGACAGCACTGACGCGGGTCTCCTCGGCGTCGCCCGGTTCTTCGGCTTGCTGTACGGTCCGATTGATACGTCGCTCCCGATCGACCAGGCGCTCAACAAGGCCTGGCGGTACCGGCTGCCGGCGCATACCAGCTGGCGGCATGCCTTGGGCGGGATCACCCATCTCCTGTTCCTGGTCCTCGTGGTCACCGGCGTGATGCTGGCGGTCTACTACCGGCCCTCGGCCCAGGAGGCCTTCCCGAGCATCCAGCACATCGTGTCGGGCGTCACCCTGGGCTGGCTGGTCCGGGACCTGCACGTGTGGAGCGCCAGCCTTCTCGTCCTGGCCGCGCTGGCGCACATGGCCCAGGTCTTCTTCGAGGCGGGCTACAAGCCTCCCCGCGAAACCACCTGGCTGGTGGGCGTGGTGCTCCTGTTCGTGGTGCTCGCCTTCGGCGCGACCGGCTACCTGCTGGCCTGGGACCAGTCGGCCTACTGGACCGTGACCGAAGCCCTTGCCGCCCTCGAGCGGATGCCGCTTCTGGGCGGCTTCCTGGCGGGACTCCTCCGGGCCGACCCGATCGTGTCGGGCGCCACCCTGAGCCGCTTCTTCGCCGCCCACGTGATCGTGCTCCCGTGGCTGAGCCTGGCCGCTTTGGGCTTCCATTTCGCAATGGTCCGCCGCCACGGCGTGGCGCCGCCGCTCACGCCGGTCGACCCCGCCAGGGAGCGACGGCAGTTCTTCCCGAACCACCTGCTCCGCGCTTCCATGCTGGGCGTCCTGGTGCTGGCCCTGGCCATCACCCTGGCGATCCTCTCCCCGAGACCGGTCGGGGTGGCGGCCCACCCCGGCGAGCTGCCCGACGTCTTGATCTCGAGCTGGATCGTGGTGGACGTCTCACGCGCCCTGGCCTTCTACCTGGGCAGCTGGGGATTCGCCCTCTTCACCCTGCTCGGCCTCGCGCTGGCCCTGCTGCCGCTCTTCGACCGGGGGCCGGCTCGCGACCTGAAACAACGCCCGGTTGCCGCCGCCATCGGCCTGACCTTCTTCCTGAGTTTCCTGGCGTTGTGGATCGTGGGCCGAACCCTTCGGACCATTCCACCGGATGCGTCGGTCGCCAACCCGCCGGCTGCCGAGGCGTCCGTCCCGGCCGTGCCCGCGGCCACCGACACCTCGGCCCAGGGAGAGCCGCGATGAGAGCCCTCGTCCTTGTGGCCGCGCTGGCCCTTGCCCTCCCTGGCACCGGACGGGCCCAGGCGACCCAGTCCGCGGACTCCGCCACCACCCGCTACGGGTGCCTGGCCTGCCACGCCGACAAGCGGGCCGCGTTCGAGGAAGGAGTTCACTCGGAGCGCGGCATCCAGTGCCACGACTGCCACGGCGGCAATCCGGCCTCACGGTCGCTGCCTGCCGCGCACGGAGGGAAGTTCACCGGCTCGCCTGGGAAGGTTGCGGTGGTGGCGCTGTGCGGCTCCTGCCACTCCGACCCGAACCAGATGCGGCAGTACGGGTTGCCGACCGGCATCGTCGCCGAGTTCCGGACCAGCCGGCACGGGATGCTGCTGCTCCAGCAGCAGAACGCGGACGCCCCGACCTGTACCAGCTGCCACGACGCGCACACGATCCTGCGGCCGGACGATGCCCGCAGCACGGTCTACCCAACCAACATCACCAGCACCTGCGCCCCCTGCCACGAGAACAAGGCGCTGATGGACAAGTACGGCCTGCCGACCGACCAGGTGCGGCAGTTCGAGCAGAGCGCCCACGGCCTGGCCCTCAAGGACCAGAACTTCGCCGCCCCGACGTGCCTGGGGTGTCACGGCTCGCACTCGGCGCTGCCCCCGAAGGTCACCGAAATCACCTCCGTCTGCAGCCGCTGCCATGTGGGCGTCGGGAACGCGTTCCAGCGCGGCCCGCATGGCCAGGCAGCCCGAAGCGGCAAGTTGGCCGGCTGCCTGGCGTGCCACGGCAATCACGATACCGAGCGGGTGCCCGAAGCCCAGATTGCAGCGACCTGCCACAAGTGCCACGAGCCCGACTCGGAGGCGGTGGCGCTGGGTGGACGGATCCAAGCGGACGTCGTACAGGCCTCGGGGGACCTCCAGGCCGCGGCCAAGGCGATCGAGGACGTGACGCGAGCCGGGCTCCAGACGGCGGACCTGCAGTTCCGGCTCGAGACCGCCCGCACCGCCTACCTGCAGATCACCGAGGTCCAGCATGACCTCGACCTGGAACGGCTCGATGACCTGACCCGGAGCGTCCGCTCGATCTCTCGTGACCTCCGCGGTGCGGCCGAGGCCAGCGCCGAGCACAAGTGGGAGCACAAGCTCTGGCTGGTGCCGGTCTGGTTCCTGGCTCTCGCCTGGGTCTCGATGTCGGTGCTGGTGATCCGGAGCTACGAACGGAAGGGCCCGTGATCCATGGCTGACGTCCCGACCCCTCGCCGCCGCCTTTCCCGCTGGATCCGGGCCCTTCTCCCGGTCGCCATCCTCGGCATCATCCTGCTGGTGCTCGGCACGGTGGGGTTCATCGAGTACAGCGCCCAGCCCGGCTTCTGCAAGGGCTGCCACAACATGGTGCCGTACTACGACTCGTGGGCGACGTCCTCGCACGGGAACGTGCCCTGCATCCAGTGCCACTACGCCCCCGGCATCAAGGCCGAGGCGATGGGGAAACTGCAGGCCGCGAACCAGGTCGTGAAGTACGTGACCGGCTCGTTCGGGACCCGGCCCTGGGCGGAGATCGAGGACGCGGCCTGCCTCCGCTCCGGATGCCACTCGGAACGGCGGGTCGAGGGCGTCCTCGACTACAACGGCGTCACCTTCGACCACGCCAAGCACCTGGGCGAGCTGCGGCGGGGCAAGCAGCTCCGCTGCACCAGCTGCCACTCCCAGATCGTACAGGGCAACCACCTGACCGTGACGCCGGAGACCTGCGTTCTCTGCCACTTCAAGGACCGGCCGGTGGGCCAACCACTGGGCGGCTGCATTGGGTGCCATCCCAACCCGCCGCGGGTCGAGTCCACCTCCGGTTACGTGGTCGAGCACGCGCGGTACGTGCAGGACAAGATCTCGTGCGTCTCCTGCCACCAGGAAGTGACCGTCGGTGACGGCGCGGCCGACAAGGCACGCTGCTGGGTCTGCCATAACGAGCCCGAACGGATCGAGATATTCGACAACCCCTCGAGGGTCCACCAGATCCACATCACCGACCACAAGGTCGAGTGCAGCCAGTGCCACTCCGAGATCCAGCACCGGCTGGTCAAGGAGGCCGTGGCGGTGGAGCTCGACTGCAAGGGCTGCCACAGCAAGGCCCATGATGCCCAGCTGCGGCTCTACTCCGGCACCGGGGGGCACAACACCCCGACCGCGCCCAGCAAGATGTTCCAGGCGCGGGTGGCCTGCCTGGGATGCCACGAGGAGTCCGCGAAGATCCGGGGACACGAACGGGTCCAGCTGGCCGACGGGGCTTCCTGCATGTCGTGCCACGGCGTCCGCTACGCCAACGTGCTGCCTTCATGGCAGCGGGAAATGGAGCAGCGGGTGGCGGCGGTCGCCCCGGTCGTCGCCGGCGCCCGGGCGGCGCTGAGGTCCGCGGGGGCGGGCCGCCGGGCCGCTGCCGACAGCCTGCTCAGGATGGCGGAAGAGAACCTCGACCTGGTGCGGCTGGGGCGGCCAGCCCACAACGTGACCTTCGCGGACCAGCTGCTTCGGGCCGCCGTGGACCTTACCCGCCAGGCGGTCAAGGCGGGGGGCCTGGCCTACGCCGTGCCGAAGCTCGACCTGGGCACTCCGGCGGACGATTCAGGCTGCTCCAGCTGCCACCTCGGCGCCGAGCGCGCCACGGTGCCGTTCAAGGGCGGCGGGAGCTTCCCCCACCAGCCGCACACCCTGCGGGCGCAGTTGCGGTGCGCCGACTGCCATACGCCCCTCGATCAGCACGGCGGGACGAAACTCTCCAACAAGGCCTCGTGCCAGGCGTGCCACCACAACCCGTCCAAGCCGATCGATTGCGCCACCTGTCACCGGGGGGGCGCCGGAGCACCAGGCACGAAGGTGCTGACGGTGGACGGGGCGTCCTTCCCCCACGGCGCCCACCAGCAGGCCCTGCCGAGCTGCGCGCCCTGTCACGCCGGGGCAGGCATGGAGGTCACGGCCTTCAAGTGCGCGGACTGCCACGACCAGCACCACGCTGCCACCGCCGGGTCCTGCGCGTCCTGCCACCAGGGCGACATTCTGGGCAAGCACGACGGATTCGCCGAGGAGGTCCACGCGGCGACGCCCCCCTGCGCCACCTGCCATGAGCTCGCCCAGGATCTCAGCCGCTGGACGGTCCAGACGTGCACGGCCTGCCACGCGAACAAGGCATCCGGCCACTACGAGAAGTCCGCCCGGGCCGCCAACGGCTGCGAGGCCTGCCACGACCTGAAGGCGATCAAGGGGGAAGCCAGTGACTGACCCTGCCCTCCCCGGTATGTTTCCGGTCAACGCAGCCGGCGCCTCCACGGGCCGGACGTGTCGTTCCATCCCCCTTCCTGAGGAGAAGAAGCGTATGAAGATTGCCCACCTGCTGGGGTTTGGCGGTCTGCTGGCTGCCACCATGGCCACTCCCAGCCAGGCCTTCGCCCAGGATGCCGCCGCTCTCTACAAGACCAAGTGCGCCAAGTGTCACGGCGCCGAGGGCAAGGGCGACGGCTCGGCCGCCAAGACGATGAAGCTCACGGTGGGTGACCTCACCGACGCCAAGCGCATGGCAGGGTTCACCGACGCCCGGCTGGCGGAGATCATCACCAAGGGCGAGAAGAAGATGCCGAAGTACGACACCCTCAAGCCCGAGGAGATCTCGGGGCTGGTGACGTACGTGAAGGCCTTCGCGAAGAAGTAACCCGCCGGCACCGACGACCGCGCCCCGCCTGGATCACCAGATCCGGGCGGGGCGCGGTCGTTCAGGGCAACGGCGTCAGGCGCCGGTGGCCGCCTGCTCCTCCGGGTCGTGCCACGGCGGCAGGATCTTCACCAGCACCCACAGGATGAACAGCGGCAGCAGCAGCAGCGCGATCACCGAGGCCAGCCCCTCGATACCGAGGAACTCCACCTTGTAGACCGTCAGGCCGCGCAGGCTCTTGGAGAAGAGCTGCCCGCCGACCACGACATTGAACCGCATGCTGAAGATGCCGATCTGCACCAGCACCGCCGCGACCAGGTAGAGGAGCGTGCGGAGTTCGTCCGGCACCTTGACCAGCGGCCGCGGGCGGAAGGCCGGCGTGGTCAGCCCGAGGATGACGAACGGCACCAGGGTGCCGAGCAGCACCTGGAGCACGATCAGGCTCATGAACAGCCGGCCCTCGATCAACTGGGAGAGGATCTCGATCGACTCCTCGGACTCGTAGAGCCGATGGATGAAGTCGAGGATCTCGAGCGAGAGGTCGATCACGACGGCGTAGAAGAGGAACTGCGCCAGCTTGTCCATGCAGGGCATGTTGAGGCGCTTGCCCCGGGCCATGGTGGTCACCATGTAGAGGACCAGGACCAGGGCAATACCCGAGACGATGGCCGAGAGCAGGAACACCACCGGCATGAGCACGCT